>DMLA01000035.1:11759-13395 GCA_003453555.1 Chloroflexota bacterium
CAGGGATACTTTACGTAGAAAGGATCGGATTCGTGGTCAGGCCCATAACCAGCCAAGAGATAAGAAAAGCGTTCCTAGATTTCTTCGCTAGAAATGGCCACTTGGTGATGCCCAGTTCATCTTTGGTGCCGGAGGGGGACCCCACTCTGCTTTTCACCAGTGCAGGCATGGTCCAGTTCAAGCCCTACTTCTCCGGCCAGGAGACCCCCACTCACAGGCGTTTGGCCTCCTGCCAGAAATGTTTCCGCACCACCGATATCGACCGCGTGGGGGACGAGAGCCATCTTACCTTCTTTGAGATGTTAGGGAACTTCTCCATCGGCGACTATTTCAAAGAGGGGGCCATAGAGTTGGCTTGGGAGTTCGTCACCCACGGCCTTGGCCTTTCCCCAGACCGCCTCTGGATAACCATCTATCTGGATGACGATGAAGCGCAGGAGCTGTGGATGAAGATCGGGGTGCCAGAGGCGCGCATCCTCCGTTTCGGAAAGAGCGAGAACTGGTGGGGGCCAGCGGGAGAGACGGGCCCCTGCGGGCCCGACTCCGAGATATTCTACGACCGAGGGGAGAAGTATGGCTGCGGCCGCCCCGATTGTGCCCCTAATTGCCCCTATTGCGATCGCTACTTGGAACTCTGGAACCTGGTCTTCATGCAGTACCATCAAGATGAGGCTGGGGATCTTACACCTCTGCCGGAGCAGAATATCGACACGGGGATGGGTTTGGAGCGAGCGGCGGTGGTGATGCAAGGGACTTCCTCCGTCTATGAGACCGACCTCTTTTACCCTCTGGTTAAGCGGGCAGCAGAACTCGTGGGGGTAGAATACGGCTCCCACGAGGCGAGCGACCGCTCCTTGCGCATCATCGCCGAGCATGGCCGGGCGGCCACTTTTCTCATAACCGATGGCGTGATGCCCGCCAATGAGGGGCGGGGGTATGTCTTGAGAAGGGTTCTGCGCAAGGCGATCTATCATGGCCGTCACCTGGGCCAAAAGAAGCCGTTCCTGGGGGAGATCGCGGGGGCGGTATCTGACCTCATGGGAGAGGCATACCCAGAACTGATCGATAGAGCGGAGTTCGTAGTCCAAGTGATGACCGCCGAGGAGGAGAGGTTCCAAGAGACTCTGGATACAGGCACCCATCTTGTCGTCGCCCTCCTGGAGGATCCGGAAGTGATTGAAAGGGGGGTCATTTCTGGCCAGGATGTCTTCCGCCTCTACGATACCTATGGATTGCCCCCCGATTTCACTCGGGAGATAGCCGCGGAGCGAGGCATCGATATCGACGAGGAAGGGTTTGAGGAGGCCATGGCCGCCCAACGAGAGCGGGCACGGGCGGCCGCCAGATTTGTCCCGGGTGGCCAAAATGAAGTGTATCAGAGACTCGATCTTCCGCTCACTGAATTCGTAGGGTATGAGACCTTAGAGGCTTCATCTCGGGTGTTGGCCCTAGTTCAGGGTGGGGAGGTGGTGGATGAGGTTCAGGAAGGAGACGAGGTTTGGGTTATCCTTGACATAACTCCTTTCTATGCCGAGGGCGGTGGGCAGGTGGCAGATACCGGGGTCTTAGTTGGCTCTGAGGGCTGGGCGCGAGTGACAGACACTCAAAGTTCAATTACTGGCTATGTTGTTCACTA
>DMLA01000076.1 GCA_003453555.1 Chloroflexota bacterium
AAACTCCATATTGACGCAAAAAAGTGGTACAATGGTCATAGATAGGAATTAGATCCCCTTTCTGGGGGCCGAGTGAGAGGAATATGAGAGTGTGGGCCATGCCCTCTCGCTGAAGGATCTAGCCCACCTCTTCTGCGGCAGGGTAAGGGGGAAGGGTGTGGACAGTATTGCTGATGGGCATCCCAAAGGCACGTGGCAAGGCCTGAAACTTGCGGTGCTCGATTGGGCAAGGCAGTTAAGCTGTCACTGGATAGCCATCTTGATATTAGTGGCCCATCTGGGCTTGGGAACGATCTACAGTGTGGTCGTCCCTATCTGGGAAGCATACGATGAAGATGGCCATTATCAATATGCCCGTTACATCGCAACGAAGCGCGCGCTGCTGCAGCCCGGTGACCCTGAGGCTGAGGCGATTTGGGAGAAATTCCAGCCCCCTCTATACTATCTGCTTGCTGCAGCATCTATTAGTTGGATTGATGTAAGTGATGATCTAAGACCGGTGCACAACCCTTTTTTGGCCTCGGGTACGGCAGGTATTAACTATGCGATCCATCCTGACTCTGAGGCGTTCCCATATCGAGGTACCGTCCTCGCAGTACACATCGTTCGCCTTCTTTCTGTGGTGATCAGTCTGGTCGGCGTTGTATCTACATACCTGATCGGACTGACGATCGCTCCAAAAAGGAAAGAGATAGCTATTGGTGCCATGGCTGTGCATGCTTTTTGGCCACAGTTCCTCTTCAACGGAAGCGTCATCACAAATGACGTATTGGCAAGTGCAATGGCTTCAGTCATCACCTTAGTCCTGATACGCATGGTCCGGCGTAAGTCTACAGCTCTCCAATTACTGACGCTTGGGTGCTTACTTGGGCTAGCGCTGTTGTCGAAACTGAATACGATCGCTCTTGTTCCAATAGCTCTACTGGTGGTGATCCGGGAAGCCGCTACCGAGTTGCGCGGTTCACCTTTACGATATAAGTGCAAGTGGTGTTGCGGGGCGATCGCCGCATGTCTCCCTGTGGTTCTTGCGTGGCGAATACTGAAGCGGATGGCCTATGTAGTCATACCAGTAATTCGGGAGGGAGATAGTACTGCCTTTTCAAAAGGAGAGGTTCTAGGCCTTGATGTGTTGCGCCGGGCGCTGCCTTATGCCTTCAAGACTTTCTTTGCGTCATTTGGTTGGGGCAATCTTGAGATCGCACCTTTCATATACCAAGTATATGCTTTGCTTCTGGCAGTCGCCGGTATAGGTCTCCTGGTCTTCTTAACAAGACGCCGGTCAAGCATATCACTGACTTCCCTAGCACTTCTCATGGCGGAGTTGCTGGCGATAGTTGCGCTGCCGCTGGTATTGGCAGCATACAAACATGCGCCCTTCCTGGCGCCAGGGCGATTCATGTTACCAGGTATCTCCGCGTTTTGTGTTCTCCTCTGCGTCGGCTGGGATGAGGTTAGATCCTTTGGAAAAGCATTCCCGTCGACAGGCGTTATCAGCGTTGCGATGTTTCTCTTGGCTCTCGTCATTCCTTTTCGCTACATCATTCCCGCATACGCCAAGCCACCTGCGCTGTCTCCTGCGGATGTTCGAGACCTGGAGCATCGCCTATCTTTCAACTTCGATGATAAGATGGGGTTGCTCGGCTATGAATTGGACACAAATGAACTCAAACCGGGCAAGGGGGTGAAAATCACCTTGTACTGGCGTGCCTTGAGCGAGATGGGTCGAGACTATACTGTATGCGTTCATCTGATCGGGCCGAGTGGAGAATCGTATGGAATGGATTGCACTTATCCTGGACGTGGTAACTATGCTACCTCCCTGTGGAAAAAGGATGATATCGTCCGGGACAGGTACCAGGTGTGGATTTCTCGAGATTTTCCTACGCCTAGTTTCGCCCGTATCCATGTAGCGGTCTTTCGGTACCCAGAGGAAGAGTACTTGTCTCTTATTGATTCACAAGGGCGAGCGAGCACCGAAAGGGCGACGTTTGGGCGTTTGAAGGTCGCAAGCAGTGAAGAATCCATCCCAGATGTCACTAACGCTGTGTACTATAGTCTCCACGACACGATAGCTTTGATCGGCTATGAGTTAAGCGGGACTCCGTCACCGGGTAGCACCCTGGAGGTTAAACTGTATTGGAAGTCCTTGATTTCTACCGACGACGATTATACAGTATTTGTGCATTTTGTTGACCGAGATGGGCGATTGTGGGCACAGCATGACGGTCAGCCTCGCAACAACACTTATCCAACCAGTCTTTGGGACGAGGCGGAGATCATCGAAGACGAGCACGAGCTCTTGCTTCCTCCTGACCTCCCGGGGGGTGAGTATCGGATCGCCGTCGGCATGTACCTCTTGGAGACTCTGCAGCGCCTGCCCGTCTTCGACGAGGGAGGGTCGCGAGTTCGTGATGACCAGATCATCTTGGAAGGTCTAGCGACGGCCGTGCAACGTGACGTAGGGTTGCTTGATGGCGTCTCACCCTAGTTTCCTAACCTTGGAGCAAGGAGTTGTGGTAGAGAAAGGGTCCAGTAAGTGTTTCGGTTAGTGCCATCGGTTAAGATATCGGGGAGGACAGCACATTATGAATCGGCGAAGGAAGAGGCGCGGTGGTTTCCAGAAGAGGAATAAGCATGACCCTCCACACCGTCATCTGGCCCACCTCTTCTGCGGCAGGGTGAGTGCGGGGAAATTGGGTGACAACGGTAGCTTGGCCAAGCGCGGGAACGTTAGCCGGAACCTATGGACACCTTTTCCAGCGAGCGATGTTGGCAAGCTCGTCTACTTTCTCTGCACCAAGAGCTCTGTGCTTCCAATCCGTGACGTGCTCAACGACCAGGGCCAAGGTCTGAAGCTTGAGCCCAACTACGAAACCGGCACATACAACTTCTGTCGTTTCTGCAACCAGCCTTCTGTGGTTGCCGCTATTCGCCATGACTATCGATACCTGCTCCTTGTGACTCGGTACACCGGGCTTGATCCCCGATTCTGGGGACAATACTACGTAGTTGGGTACTATGACCTTGAAGGATGGATGGAGTTGGGCACGCGGAAAGCGGTGAAAGCAAAGCAACTCAAATTCGTGCGGATAGAAGATGCGTTTCATGTTACTCCCGAAATCTGCCGCAAGTGGGGAACCAGCTATGGCAATCTGAGGTGGTTGACTCAGGTCCTACAAGGGGAGGACTTTGAGGAGGTCTTGGAGCACCTTCAGAGAGCGCCGAACGCTACCAGCGAATATATCACGGAGGTCAAGAAACTTTCTGATCAACTGGTCAAGAACTTCCAGGTTCCGAGGGGCCGGATATTCATCGTCAACGTAGGCGTGAACGCCAGCCATTACCCTCTACAGAGCCCCATCTTCGCCGACACCAGTTTCGAGTTTATCCCCATTCCAGAATATCGCCCCTTCGAAGGTCCCTACATCCACACCTATAGAGACCTCAGATCCTACCACTGGAGTGAAAAGGATCTGCTTCGATACATCCCCGAGAGGTTGCACGACGATCAGGTTCACGACGATCCTGAATTCGATACCCCCACATATGGCGACAGCATGAGTGCAAGAGCAGCGAAACTACGCCAAGTCAAAGCTGGGGACTTTCTGTTCTTTCTGGCTCGGCTCGTCGGGTACGAAAGAGAGCGCTTCTGTGGGGAAGCAGGCTTCTACTTCATTGGCTTCATCGAAGTAGAGGAGATACTGAGGAATGTGTCTAGACACCCTGCCCCCGAAGTGATTGAGGCGTGGCGCCGAAATGCCCATATCAGACGGGGGCTGGCTGATGCCTCAGCCTACGACGGCTTCTACGTCTTCAAGGGTACCGAAAGGTCAACTCGTTTCTGGAGGGCGGTACCTTTGGACCGAAAGCTGGCTGACAAATGTCTGCGAACTGTGGCAGGGAAGGCTTGGCATTGGGACCCCAACAAGAGCGAGCTCCAAGTCATCGGGTCGTACACCCGAGCTGTGCGCTGCCACATCAATCCGTCGGAACCAGGCGGATT
>DMLA01000077.1:0-3605 GCA_003453555.1 Chloroflexota bacterium
CCCTTACATCGCTTTTAAGTGTGTACCAAATCTGCCATCTTAGTCAAGGGATCCCGGTAACATTATCATTTGAAAGAACCATCTCCGTTCGGTGACATTCTCATTTGACTTGACACGGCTGAGCATCTATCGCTAAGGCCCTTGACCGAACGACGGCAAACTAATACAATGACCCCTGGTTTAGTTGTTCAATCGATGCGAGCCGCTCCTTTGGTTGTCGTAACTTCGAGGGCAGCTCAAACGCGGAAAAACGGCTAAGTGTTGCCACAATCCATTCACGGAGGGAGGATATGGAAGTCACCGAGAGGATGAAGAGGTTGCCTGGCGAAGGGGCCATAGAGGTGCTCGCCCAAGCGATGGCGCTGGAGGCTGAAGGAGCAGATATCATCCACTTGGAGGTCGGAGAGCCAGACTTTAAGACCCCACCCAACGTCTTGGAGGCAGGGATCCGAGCGCTAAAGGCTGGTGATACCCGCTACGGCCCCGCCCCCGGGATCCCGGAACTCCGAGAGGCGATTGCTCAGGATGTCTCCGTCAGACTAGGTATAGAGGTGAAGCCAGAACAAGTGGTGGTGACCCCAGGGGGTAAGGCCATCGCCTTCTTCACCTTTCTGGCCCTTCTAGAACCAGGCGATGAGGTGATCTACACCAACCCCGGTTTTCCCGTATACGAGGCTATGACGGGTTTCATAGGAGCAAAAGGGATTCCTTTAAGGCTTCTGGAGGAACGAGGTTTCCGTTTCGAGGTCGAGGATTTCCTGTCAAAGGTCTCTCCTAAGACTAGGCTGATCGTCATCAACTCGCCCCATAACCCTACGGGCAGTGTCCTGACGAAGAGCGATCTGGAGGTGGTGGCCGAGGTAGCTGTAGAGAGAGGCCTATGGATATTGTCCGACGAGGTGTATAACCGGATCATCTATGAAGGTGAATCTCTGAGCATCGCCTCACTGCCGGGGATGCAGAGGCGAACCATCATCCTCGACAGTTTTTCGAAGAGTTATGCTATGACCGGCTGGCGTTTAGGGTTTGGAATAATGCCTCCGGAATTAGCCTCGCATATCATTCGGTTGGTGATCAATAGCAATTCCTGCACCCCTCCCTTCATTCAGCGCGCGGGGATAGAAGCACTCAAGGGGCCTCAAGAGGCGGTGGCCAGAATGGTAGCCGCCTTCCGAGAGCGACGAGAGGTGATCGTCGAGGGCTTGAACTCTATCGAAGGGCTACGTACGGTCAAGCCCCAAGGTGCATTCTATGTCTTCCCTAATATCGAGGGGGTGGGGATGGGCTCTGGCGAGTTCGCTGATTATCTCCTAAGAGAGGCGGGAGTGGCGATCCTACCGGGCACAGCCTTCGGCGAGTACGGCGAGGGGTTCATAAGGATCTCCTATGCCAACTCCCTGGACAACATCCGAAAAGCCCTCGATAGGATCTCCGAGGCGGTAGCCAGATTGTAGTCCCCATGGGCATAAGAAGGAAAAGGCTAAGGTCTGATCTAGCAAGCCAAGGGCGAGTTATTCCGAGGGGGCTGGACTGAGAGCAGGTCATGATTGAGCGCTTGAGCGAACAGGGTTATCAGGGGCACCACGGTGGAGCAGGATCGCTCCCTTTGGCATATTGCGGGCTTCCCCTTTCAGGCAGTGGAGGTGACCGCCTCCACCATGGCCAAGATGTTCTGGGGTGGGACATCGGCCTGGATGTTGTTGGCCGCGCTCAAAACGTAGCCTCCGCCAGCCCCGAGACAGGCAATGATCTCCCGGGTGGCAGCGGCCACCTCTATCGGGCTTCCATAGGGCAAGAGTTGCTGGACATCGATCGCGCCCCAAAAGCATAGATCTTGCCCGAATTCCTCCTTCAGGCGTTGAAGATCCATTCCCCGGGCTGTGGTCTGGATGGGGTTGAGGATATCCAAGCCGATATCGATGAAATCTCCAATCAAGGGATAAACGGCCCCACAAGTATGATAGAGGATCTTGGCCTCGCTACGTTTTTTGACGAATTCGAACAACCTAGCCTGACGGGGCTTAAAGAACTTTCTATATAGTTCCGGGGAGACCATGGTCTGATCTTGGAAGCCGACATCATCGGCGTAGAGGACCACATCGATATTATCACCCACGGCGTCCAGCATTCGTCCGATGATAGAAAGATGGGTCTCTAACACGTGCTCCATGATCGCCTCGGCCAGAGAGGGTTGCAACACTAGGTCCATCAACCAGGCCTCATAGCCGCGCATGAACTGGGATTGATGAATGAGACCCACCGGCAGGCTGAGGATGAGGGCGTAATCGGTCCCCTGGCGGACCTCCCGGGCCTCCTCAGCCAACCCTCGCAGGTAACCAGGGTTATCGGGGTCCGGCCAGGGAAAGGAATCAAGATCGGTCAGGCTTATCTCGCCGGCCAAGGGAGCCTCGACCACATAGTAATGGCCTCCTTCTGGCTTGCGGCGCACTACCCCCCACTCATCGCGATAGGCTCCATCAGGGAAAACCGTCTCCGCCCCCTCCGGAGCGCGAGGTAGGAGAGGGTAAGTATCTATACCCAACCGCTGGCGCACCTCTTCCTCCACTTTGGCGATCTGCGAGCGACGGCTAGCGACCACCGTCTCGGTTCGGATGCCCAGATGTTCCTTTAGGGCTTCATAAGCGGCCACGTTGATCCCCGTAGCGAAACTCCCACCGATATCGATGGGTACTCGGTCAGGCTCTCGATGATTTAGCGCGCTCAACACCCGCTCTTGTGGAGTCATCATCTTCATCTGACTATCCAGCGGTGAAATAACTGAAAGGCGCTGACCCCAGACACGAAGCCTGGTCGGGCCAGCGTCTCGCTCTCCTCTCACCCTTCAAGAGGGGCTACCACCGAGGTATGCTCCAGCCGCCGTCCATCTTGATGGTCTCACCGGTCACCGAATCGAAGAGGGGTGAGCAGATAAGGACCATCATCCGCGCTATCTCCCGCCGTGTCACCAGTCGGCCCGTGGGGGTGTGTTTGATGGCTCGCTCCACGAAGGTGGGGTCGTACTCCGAGATGGCCGGGGCGCTCTCGGCGATCTGGCCGGGGGAGATGGCGTTGACGGTGATGGCTGGCCCCAGTTCCAGTGCCAACGATTGAGTCAAGAAGCGGATGGCGGATTTGGCCAGACCGTACACCGAATGGTTGCAGATGTCGGCCGAGCCGGCTGAGACGTTGATGATCCGACCCCAGCCCTTCTCCATCATACCCGGCGCCACCAACCGGGTGAGCAGGTAAATCGCTTTGAGGTTGGCGTCCATCACTCTAGTCCACTCTTCTTCCGGCAGCTCTTTGAAGGGGGCCATGGCGAAAGGGCCCACACCGTTGATCAGGATATCGATGGTGCCCAGGGCCTCGGTCACCCAGGCCACCATCTGCTCTACCTGGTCGCGGCGGGATACATCGGCCATGAAGACCGCTGCCTCGCTACCCTTTCCCCTAATGGCTTCAGCCACCTTCTGAATCTCCCCCTCGGCGGTTACATCGTTGAGGGCTACGGCCGCACCAGCGGCAGCGAACTCGGTGGCGACGACGGCGGGCAGGTTTCGTGCCGCCCCGGTGACTAGAGCCACGTGACCCTCTAGAGATAGATC
>DMLA01000077.1:3938-4335 GCA_003453555.1 Chloroflexota bacterium
CCTCCTATCGCTATGACATATTCGATGCCAGTCGACACCATCGGCGGTTTGGCCGTGACACCGCCTAGCAGCCAGTCGCTTCTTGCGCTCCCTTGCGCAAAAACCTGTAGCGGGGCAAGAGATCCGGATAGATGGCATAGCCTGTGACCTGGGTCGAGGTGACCACCGTCCAATGGGGTTGGTAGAGGAGCGCCCAGGGTGCCTCCTCGACGATGATCCGCTGCGCTTCCTGACTCATCATCCGCCGTCGGTAGAGATCGGTCTCGTGCATCCCCCCTTCGATCAGTTCATCTACCCGCGCGTTGCGGTAGTTGGCTAGGTTCTTGGGCGCATCTCCTTTTAGGTTCCATAGGAGGTGAAAGATCGGATCGTTGACCCACGATAAGGTCTCGAAGAT
>DMLA01000077.1:4722-5832 GCA_003453555.1 Chloroflexota bacterium
GCCGATGGTGTGCAAAGCCCGTTGGATCGCCTCAGCGGAGAGTGTCTCATCGGCCCGGGGACGGCGAACGATGAGGCTGGTGGTAAACCCTTGGCCATAACCCGCTTCCGCAAGGAGTTGCCGCGCCCGCTCCCGATCCGTGTCGTAGACCCAGAACCCCCCCTCATGGGTGGGCATCCCTTTAGGGACAGGGCTGGTGAGCGGCTGGCAATAGCCAGCCATCACCTTCTCTTGGAGTTGGCGATAGGGGATCGCGTAGGAGATGGCTTGCCGCACACGCAGGTCGTCGAATGGAGGAAAGGCGGTATTCATGCTCATCACCTTGCAGATAGTGGTGGGGAAAGAGAGCACTACAAGATCAGGATCATCCTCCAATGGTGCTAGGTCCTGGGGTTGCAAACCGATCACAATGTCGATCTGGCCGCGCTTGAGTGCCTCGAGCCGCTTCTCAGCGGAGGGTATAACCCTGAGCACCACCCCATCGTTTTTTACCGATCCTGGCCACCAGTAGTAGGGGTTCCGCTCGAAGACGTACTCCACGCCGGGCTTGCTCTGGCTCAAAAGGTAGGGGCCAGTACCCAGAGCATGAGCACGGTACCAACCCGAGCCCCAGGGGTCATCGGAGGTAGCGTGCATCTTGGTGGTTTCTGGGTCGAGCACGGAGAAAGATTGTAAGGGCAGTATCTCCCAAAGGAGGGGGGTAGGATGAGCAAGGTGTAACTCCAGGGTGTAGTCATCGAGGAGCCGGATCTGCTCCGGCTCGGTGATAGTGAGCATCTCCATCAGAGGACGCAGGTATCCAGGGCCAAGAAGAGCACGTTCCAGAGTGAACTTGATGGAAGAGGCTAGACAGAGAGCGCCGTTGCTGAAGCGCACGCCGCGACGCAGGTGTAGAGTGAGGGTTGTACCATCCTCAGAGAGCTCATAGTCCTCTATAACCTCCCCCACTACATCTTGAGAGGTGGCCCTCCAAGTCTCCCCAGGGCCAGGCCGAGCCTTCAGATCGAAGAGCCCGTTGTAGAGGTTCTCTATCGCTTCATAACCCGCGTCGGACTTGAAATTCTGCGGATCCAGGTCGTTGATATCGCTGTCACGACTGACGACGATCTT
>DMLA01000155.1 GCA_003453555.1 Chloroflexota bacterium
TAGCGGGAGGCTGATTCTAGGATCGTGGGCCTGGTGCCCAGAAGAAAAAAAGAGGTCAAAAGTATGTCTTTAGCCAGACATTGGCGCTTGCAAGATGAGCGATACAAACTGATAGGTAGAGAGTGCACCGCCTGCGGCCAAAAACTCTTCCCTTCCCGGGATATCTGCCCCCACTGCGGATCCCGAGATCTCAAGCCTTATAGATTTGCGGGAAGGGGGGAGATCTACTCCTACTCTACTACCTACCAACCCCCGGCCGGCTATGAGGGCTTCGCGCCCTACACCGTGGCTTTGATCCGTTTGGATGAAGGGCCCTTGCTCACCGCTCAACTGACCGATGTGGATAGAGAAGGGGTAGAGATCGGGCAGCGGGTAGAGATGGTCACTCGTAAACTCCGGGAGTACGGCCCTGAGGGGCTCATCGTCTACGGCTACAAGTTCCGGCCGGTTGTGAAAGGCTAAGCAAGCGACTCAAAAAGGCGACCCCTTGCCGGGGTCGCCTTTGGCATTGCCACAAATCAACCTCACCATCGTGGCCTTTACCTTTCCTCCCCTCGGATGAGAAGGGTCAGGGCCAGACTCACCAGACTGATTACCAAGGCTCCCCAGAAAGCAGCCCCGAAGCCAGCCACCTCAAAGCCGATGCCCAACTGCCCAGCCACCCAAGCGGTGAGGCCCAGCATGGCTGCGTTGATGACGAAGAGGAAAAGACCCAAGGTCAAAACTATCAAGGGGCAGGTGAAGAATTTGAGCAGGGGCCGGATAAAGGCGTTCACCAACCCCAAAATCAGAGCCACCGCTACGATGGCCCACTCATCCCGCACATATATCCCCGACACCACCTTGCTGGCCACATAGATAGCCAGGGCGTTTATCAGCCAGCGAAGTAGACCCCGCCGTATCATAAGATCTCCTCCCCGATGAAAGCCTAAGCCAGAAAGGTTCCACCATCCATAATGAGTCGGTCGTCCACCTCCACCCGAGGCTCCATGATCAGAAGATCCCAGTGGAGGTCTGAGTCGTTCACTCCACCCAGCATCCGGTTCTCTCCGATGGCGATATGGACCGTGCCCATGATCTTCTCATCGGTGAGCATATAGCCGATAGCCTCTCTCACCTGGTCGTTTAGCCCGATCCCTAGTTCCCCTATCCGTTCCTTATCCCCATGGCTGCTAGCCAAGACCTCGGTGAAGGCCTCAAAACCCATCTTCGCCTCCACCGGGATCGCCTTTCCCTCCTCGAACCTCACCACCAGATCCTCTATCCGTTGGCCCCGATATCGGGTGAAGGCCAGGTCGAAGACCACGGTGCCCTCAGACCTCGTCTCCAGGGGAGCCATACATACCTCTCCCGCAGGCAGGTTGAGCAATTTTCCACCCATGGAGTCGGCTAAAAACCCGCTATCTTTGTCCACAGGCCGCCCCTCTATGGAGAGGGTCAAATCAGTACCCTTGGGAGAAGTTATATGCACTCTCCTCGCTCCCTCAAAGAGTTCCGCCACCCGGTGCACCCTAGCCCTCAGATCGGTATAATCCACATCCATGGCTCGCCAGTAGGTCTCGAAGAACTCCTCGAAATCGACACCGTACATCTCGGCTTGTTCCCTGGTGGGATAACCGGTGCCCACCCAGCGGACCCCTTCTGTCTGGTAGAGAGCATCATTCACCGGTTTACTACCTATCCGCTGGGCCCCTATCCGCTCCGCAGGGATATCTTGAAAACGCCGAGGGTTCGCCCTCTCCATCCCCACGCTGATCACCAGGTCAGAGGCCTTAATCAACTCCACCGCATGAAGCGGTGTTTTCTCTAGATACTCGATAGGCACCTCCTCACTCACCCGATAAGCGTAGTCGTCGCTCCTGGCTATGATCAGAGGAAGCGCCCCCACCTTTCGACACTCCAAGGCGATCAGTTCCGCATAAGTGAGGGCATCGGCCCTGCTCAGGATGGTCACCGTCTCATCTTCTCTCACCGCCGAGCAGGAGCGCACGATCTTCCTGGCTATCCTTTCGTAGTCTGGCTGATACATGCACCACCTCCATAGTTTTGGTTCATCATACCACTCGGTGCTCAATCCAGCAAATAGAGGCCACCCCTACTCGATATATATCTCCACCCGCTCCCCGTCCTCGGTGTCCTCCACATCCACGATCTTCCCCCTAGCGCCTTCGCGCACGGCTCGCACTATCTCATCGATATCGAGATCAAAGGGGGCGGAGAACTTGGCCCCTATCTTAGCCCCGATATTCAACAACCCTAGGGGAAGGTTGATATTCACCTTATGCTTTCCCGTCTTCATATCCGTGACCCGCACTCGGAACCAGCGCGCAGGTGCCGCCCGCTCTTCCCCCCTTGCCTCCAAGGCATCCAGGAGTTTCGCCCCCTCCTCAGCGGTGATCTGTCCCTCCTCGATCATCTTCAGGATCTGCATCCTCTCCTCGTGAGTAGCCATTTTTACCTCCTTTCACTCTCAGTATCATCCGCTCCAACGTCCGCTCCTCGATGAAACCGCACCTTTCAAGAACTCTTATGGTCTCCAGGTAAGAAGGGTATATCCTGGCCACCGCTCCTCTTGGAGGGTGGGTAGGCAAAATGGAGAACGCCTTAGCCAAAAGCCCCTCCTCCACCCGGCCCCGCTCCTCCCCCTGAACCACCATCTCCAACCGGTGTGGCCCGGCCCAGGAAAGACGGAGGGTGAGCATAGACCCCCCCGCCACCCAGCGATATCTTCTCCGCCCGAGGAGGTCCCATAACCAGGCGAGAAGCCCTTCGCCCAGGTCTGGCTTCGAGCCCTCCCTCGTGCCGAGGAACGCCGTCTCTTTGGGCAAGGCCTCTTTCCATAGCCGATACCCCTCTCGCCACTCGGTGGGCTCCAACTCTCTCACCGAAGGGCCTTCTCGGAGAACGAGAGCGACCGTTTCAGCGAGTCGCATCTCCGTCTGGGCATCAACCCTTACGAAACCCAGTTTCTCATAGAGCCCCTTAGCCGCCCTATTATCGCGGCGCACCTCCAAGGCCACCCAAGGAGCCCTCCTCTCTTCGACCGCATCTATTACCGCCTCCATCAACCGCCTAGCGATGCCCCTCCTCCGGTAATCTGGATGGACGGCTAAGTTGCTTACCAGGTAGCCCCCTCTGCTTCTGCTAAGGGTCACATTCCCCACCACTCGCTTTTCCTCCACCCAGACGTAGCCTGAGAAAAGGTCTCCCAGAATCCACAAGAGAGGCCCTCCATAAGCCGCAGCCCTCATCCCCCGCACCGCTTCCCGACCTTCAGGGCCCAGGTCAACGCCGAAAGCCACCTCTATCAGGTCGGCCACAGGCCCCATATCCCCCATAGGGTTAAAAGGTCGTAAGCCGCTTTCCACCCCTCCCAGAACCCCAGTCGCCATCTCTTTTTATCTCCAGAAGGTGCCATCATGCACAACAACCCACCTTCCCAGCGAAACCTCACTTACCAAGAACCTCTCCTGGGGAGAAGAGGGTATCACTCTCCTCTGCTTCTATCAACGCCTCAGACTTGGCCTCATCGGGCGATGCGCGGTACATCTTTCCTCCTCACTTTCCCCTTAGGAGTTCCGCAGCCTCCTCGGCTTTGATCTCGCCCTTTTGTACCCGCTCCAAGATCTCCCTCCGCCTCTCCGGAGTCACTACTTCCTCCTCCGGCACCTCGTAGCCTAGGGCTCGGATCACCTCATTGAGCCGGCTACGTACCGTAGGGTAAGAGATCCCCAACTCCTCCTCCACCCTGGTGATCTTCCCCTCGCACTTGATGAAGGTCTCCACGAATTTCATCTGCTCAGGCGAGAGCCGGTAGAAGCGGCCTAACTCGAAGTGCCCCTCTAGGGTCGCATCGCAATTTCTACAGTAGAGGCGCGTCACCTCGAGATCACTAGCACATACCGGACATCGCTTCATCACGGGATACATTCAAACCCTCCCTTCCCTGAACTAGAGGATGGGGTAGCACCCCAACAACCGTCCCCACTCCTCCATCCTTCTCCGTTCCCTTTCCCGCACCTCCTTCAGCCGTTGATGGCGATATGCCCTCTCCAGTCGCGCCATTCTTGCTGCCTTCGGTTCCTCCCGCTGGATGACGAGCACTAGCCGATAGGCACCTATACTTACACTCATCTCCCACCTCCTGGCTGAAATTACGTGCAATATTTTAGCATATAACTTGATATTTGTCAAGTCTATATTAAATATTTTAAGGTTAGGGGTGTAAAGTTTAAGGTTGGGACATCCTTGATGAGGCAAAAATAAACGGGGGAAGCAAAGCGCTCCCCCCAAGGAAGTGAACACTAAACGCTAATAGAGCCCCCGGTCACTCCAGATAGATGATCCAGACGCAGAGGCCAGCCAGGATGATGGTGGTCACTATGAGAGCCGCCCACTGGCCTGGCAAGAGCCCCACATTTCGGGCTGCTATCACCAGCATGATCACCATACCTATGGCCAGGGCGATCCAGGCCGCTAGGCGAGGATGACCGGCTACGAACTCTTTCAAAGAGGCGATCATTTGCCCCCTCCTTTCCCTTGAATCTTATCCCACTCCCGCTTCACCTGCTCCCAGGTCTCCTCCCGAGAGCCCGAGTTATCGATGATGACATCCGCCGCTTTGATCTTCTCGGAGATCGGCCCCTGGGCTTTGAGCCGCCCCTCGATCTCCTCTTCGCTCAACCCTTGGGCTCGGAGGCGCTCCCTTTGCTCCTCTGGGCGGCAGGTCACCACCCAGAGGGCATCCCACCCCCTCTCGGTGCTGGCTTCCAGCAGTTTAATGGCCTCGATAGCCACCACCTCTTCCTCCGCTTCCTCAGCGATCTCCCAAATCAGGCCTTCCACCACGGGATGGACTATGGCCTCCAAACGCTGGAGGGCTTCCCCGTCGGAGAAGACGAGGGCAGCCAACTTTTTCCGGTCGATCTCCCCTTTAGGACCCAAGATCCCTTCTCCAAAGGCCTCCACCACATCCTCATAGACGGTGGTCCCTTTAGCCATCACCAGGTGCACCAAGAGATCGGCGTCGATAGCCTTGGCCCCCAATTCTTCCAACATACGGAGAACGGTGCTCTTCCCGGTGCCCATGTTCCCGGTTATGCCTATGACCCGTTTCACGGCCACTATTATACCA
>DMLA01000262.1:0-4509 GCA_003453555.1 Chloroflexota bacterium
TAGCCACCGGTCGAAACTCCTTGTCTTGGATGGCGTAACCCCCTGCTTTATCGAAAGGCTCCCCTCGCCTTATGTAGCGCGCTATCTCCTCCCCGGAATAGTCCCTCATCCATACCTGGGTGTCGGCCACTTCCTCTCTTTTCTCTCTTGTGGCGGCATCGAGAACTATCACCCCGCTAATAACCCGGTGCTTCTTCCCCCTCAGCGCTTTCAAGATGGCGACCGCTTCACCTCCATCTTGGGGCTTTCCCAGGATCTTCTCCCTCAATACGACCAGGGTGTCGGCGGCCACGATGATAGCCTCCGGATGGCTCCTAGCCGCTTCTTGAGCCTTGGCGGAGGCCAGGCGTAAAGCGGTGCTCCTCGGGTTCTTCCCTTCCAAGGGGGTCTCATCTACTTGGGGATCGACCGCCTGGAAAGGCAATCCCAAGAGGGCGAAAAGTTCCCTTCGCCGGGGCGAACTGGAGGCTAAAACTATAGGTTTCTCGACCATGCCTTTTATTGTACCCCTTTTTGGCATTGCCTCAAAGGGTGAAAATCTTATAATCTAGCAATGTCTAGGCTGCTATAGCCTAGACATCCTATAGTCTTGCGCTAAATATCTTTGATTTCCTTGGTTTTCGAAAAGCAACAACCCCTTCCACCCTCACTCAGAAGGGGCTGGTCTTACCGGCATGGCCTCGTACCGGCCAAATCATCGGTCAGCGCGGCCACACCTTCCGATTCCTTCTTCTACTTTGCCAGCAGATGGTGAGCCCTGCGGAAGTGTAGTGCTGCATGGCGTTTTGTATCTTTGGGAGGTGCGGAAGGCATTTGGATGAAGGTGAGAACCCGATGCTTTTAGCCGCTGTTTCGGCCCGCACTTTTCAACAGTTTCTACCCGCAGAGTTGGCTAATCACACCATTTACTGCATCAATCAACGACTGTCCTTCTGTTGCCGAAAGTATTCCTCCCTTGATGTATGCCTCTACTTGGTTGATAAACGCCTGAAGCTGGTTGCATGCTGTCGCTGTGTTCCCTTTATTCAGCATCCTTTCCGCTGGTTCGAGTTTTGCGATGAGCGAATTCCCCTGACCTTGATTCAGCACGCCCGTGTCGACGAGGTTCTCCACTTCATCGATAATGGCCTCCATCTGCTCCTCAGGCGTTGGGGGATCTGGGGGATCGAGTGTAGTGATGGCTACCCCATGGGGCATACTCCCAACCTCTACGGCGGCCACCACCGTGTTGGTCGCCGTGTCGATCACGGAGACGGTGTCGGAGTAAGAATTGGTCACGTAGGCTTTGGCCCCATCCGGGGTGATGGCCACCCCAATGGGCCCATCCCCCACCGGTACGGTGGTCACCACCGTGTTGGTCGTCGTGTCGATCACCGAGAGGGTGTCGGAGTAAAAGTTGGTCACATAGGCTTTGGCTCCGTCCGGGCTGATAGCCACCCCTTCCGGCGTAGTGCCAACCTTCACAGTGGCCACCACCTTGTTGGTGGCCGTGTCGATGACCGAGACGGTGTTGAAGCCAGAATTGGTCACATAGACTCTGGCTCCGTCCGGGGTGATGGCCGCCCCATAGGGCTGATACCCGACGACTACGATGGTCTCCACCGTGTTGGTGGCCATGTCGATCACCCAGACCCTGCCGCGGTTGAAACTGGTCACATAGGCTTTGGCCCCGTCCGGGGCGATGGCTACCGCATAGGGCAGAGTCCCAACCCCTACCGTGTCCACCACCGTGTTGGTGGCCGTCTCGATCACCGAGACGGTGCCGAGGTTAAAATTGGTCACATAGGCTTTGGTCCCGTCCGGGGCGATGGCTACCGCATAGGGCCCAGTCCCAACCCCAACCTCTACGGTGTCCACCACCGTGTTGGTCGCCGTCTCGATCATCGAGACGGTGTCGGAGTAATAATTGGTCACATAGGCTTTGCTCCCGTCCGGGGTGATGGCTACCGCATAGGACCTAGCCCCAACCTCTACGGTGTCCACCACCGTGTTGGTCGCGGTATCGATCACCGAGACGGTGGTGTCGTCAAGATTGGTCACATAGGCGAAGGACTGAGCCCCCGCCGGATTAGAAGCGAACCCCACCCCAAGCGAGAGCAAGGCTAGGAACCACAAGCAAGTTATCCCCCTGTGTAACACGTTGATCAATTTGCGTTCGCGTTTCATTGTTTCCTCCCTCCACATCCTCTAGGTCGTGGCAGATGACGTGCAGTTAGCACACAAACGTATGCAAGACGCAAATGAACTTGATCTCCATCGTACGTTGCCAGCCGCTTCACCTGCATTGGCCTAGACGCTAAACCGAGTCGGGCCTGGCCCCAATGCGCCGCCACAGGGACCAACACGGTACGCGGGGCAAACCCCGCCACTCCTAAGTGGCGATTGCAACCGGGATCTCTGTGTATTCGGCCAAGCCTTGACCCTCCTCAGCCAGCGGCTACGGTATCCTTTCTCACCTCCTTTCAGACACATGTCTTGCCCAAAAATAGAGCCCGCCCCCCGACTTGCGAGGAAGCGAGCCTCAAGGACTGGGAAAACCCAGTTCCTACGCGAGACATTGCCTTCGGCAACCCGGCTGTCCGTTCTAGTTACGGACCCGTGGCTTTGCGCCCTCACCTCATCCCTCGGAATCCCTGTGGGACGGAGAGGTAGCCTTTTCGGGGCAATATCCTAACTTCTAAAACCTATTAAGGTGCCGGCCCGTGAGCCCTTCACCCAGTTCTACACTCATTCTACAGCACATCCTGGGGAAAGGCTATAGTATTATGGTACTACTCCAGAAAGTTAGGGTTCGGTTAAGGTTCTCTCGAGTTCATCGTATTTGGTTGCGTCCTAGAAGTGGTGGGAGGAGCGAATCAACGTGTCCTACTACTCGAGAGAATTTGACAAGTGAAGGTGTAAGAGGCCCTCAGAAGCCAAGATGTGTCAGACGAGGTTCCGCCAGTCATGGGACGGTACCAGGACAAGAGCTACGCGTATCTTTGTGATCTATGCTTCTCACTCACACTGCGCCAGCAGCCTATCCCTGAGCCGATAGTTGTACCTCTCACAGCCAGCCAGAGCCGGCGCCAAGCCTGAACCAACAATCAGTAAGCGGCCTGTAAATGATGAACCCCAGCCGTTTTCTAAAACCTCTTGGCTCTGTACGATCTACAAAAGGATGGTATACTTGATTCCGTCATATAGCCAACTCTCTCTTGAAGAAGAACGATCTCGATTTCGGTCCCCTGGAGCCTGGTGATCTCTTGTTAGTGGCCAACCCCACCGAATTCTTGCGGCTCTTTGTATAGATAGGAGGCTTATATGCCGGTCATAGATTTTCACCTGCACCCCCTAAGATACGAGACCTATCAGCCCGGGGCTAAGGCTTATCTGGAGTCGGTCATCGGCGAGGATATGGAGGGGTATATCGCACGGATGGCCACCCCTGAGGCGGTAGTGGAGATGCTGGAGGAGAGCGGGGTGGATTACGCCGTAGTCCTGGCGGAACTGAGCCCCATCACCACGGGTATGATGAGCAATGAAGGGGTAGCGGAGTTCTGCCGGGCATCGGAACGGCTCATCCCCTTCGCCAATATCAACCCCCATCTGGTGGCAAGCCCGGCGGAGGAACTGGAACGGTGTGTGAAGGGACTTGGTTTCCGGGGCCTGAAACTCTACCCCACCTATCAGCATTTCTACCCTAACGAGAGTGCCATCTACCCTCTCTATGCCCAGGCTGAGGAACTGGGGATACCGGTGATGATCCACACCGGATCTTCTGTCTTCCGCGGATCGCGACTAAAATACGGCGATCCCCTCTTCATAGACGACCTGGCTGTGGATTTCCCTAAACTAGTGCTCATCCAGGTGCACAGCGGCCGAGGCTTCTGGTACGACCGGGCTTTCCTTTTAGCCCGGCTCCATGAAAACGTCTATATGGAGATAGCCGGGCTGCCGCCCCAGAAACTTTTAACTTACTTTCCTGATTTGGAGAGGAACTCCTCGAAAGTACTCTTCGGCTCCGACTGGCCGGGGGTGAGAAGCATCAAAGCCAACATCGACGCCTTGAGAGCCTTGCCCATAAGCGAGGAGGCGAAGAGAAAGATATTGGGGGAAAACGCGGCCCGGATTCTGGGCCTTGAGTAAGTCTTTACGCTAGCCTTTTAGCGCACCAGTCGTATAGGCGTCTCTCCCAAAAGGAGTCTATCTCCTATATATTTCCCCTCTTGGTCGTAGATGGGTAGCCGCAGTGAGGTCGAAGCATCGTACATACCGATCTCGATAAGGTAATCTCCGAGGGGTGCATCCTCTTTAATGGGGATCTCATACTCATCTTTGATGTATTCCCCTTCGATCCAACTAGTGGTGGGGAGGGTCCAGTTGCGGGGAACGTTGTCTTTCTGTCCCCAGATGCGATTTTCTTCATCGAGAAGGTGAGTGAAGACGGTATAAGAGGTCTCCATTTGAGCCAGGGCCTGCCAATAGAGAGTGAGATGCAAACTCCCGCCGGGATGGCTTTCTATCGAT
>DMLA01000262.1:4893-6641 GCA_003453555.1 Chloroflexota bacterium
GGCGGCTCAGTGGAATGGGCTCTTCCCTCCACTTCGATGGTGGTAAGGGCCAGTTCCTGGGCTCGCCAGAAGGGCCAGCGGCCGATGGCCAGAGGCTTACCGTCCTCTGAGCGGTAGAGTCCCAAAAGCAGGCGGTAGTGGCCGGGCGGCAGACTAGCCGGTAGCAACAGTCGATGGGGGTCGCGAGTGAGACTATCAACCGGCCACCGACTGGTAGGGAAGGTGCCATGGAGGGGGGCTTTCTCCTCCTGGGCCCAGGTTTTGCCGCTCTCGTCCTCCAGACGCAAGGAGACTTTACACTCTTCCATCTTAGTCAAAGCCTGCCAGAAGAGGGTCACCTCCATCTCCTCGCCGGAAAGGTAAGGGCCCTCGCTCAAGCTATAGCCCAAAAGCCGCATCCCTCCTTCGAAGTCGGCTTGCCGAGGGTGCTGGATAGGGAGCGCCTCGATCGGTGGCTGGCAAGCGGGAAGAACGACTTTCACCTCTCCCAATATCGCTTCCACCCCCAGAGGTTCCTCTAGTGATGTCACCTCCAGGGGAGCGCTTTCGGGGTCGCTGTAAATGGAGAGGCGAAGTTGGTAGGTGCCGGGAGGGGTTCCGGCGGGCACCAAGAGGCCCGGGCTATCCCTAAGGGTGGCCCCTAGGGGCAGTGCGGAGAAAGGGTAGAGTCCGGCGAGGGGCTCGCTATCGTGACTGGCCCATACATAGCCGGTCTTGTCCGTCAGACGCAAGGTTACTCGATACCTCTCTTGGAAATCGGCTATCCTTTGCCAAAGGAGATCTACCCTTATCACCCCCCAGGCGGCTTCCACCGGTTGGGCACTCACCCCATAGGTTTGGAGAAGCATCAGGCCTCCGAATTCCAGTGACCGATCGCTCGCGGTGAGGGGGGCTTGGCTGGCGTAGGCGGTAAGTTTCGTACTCTGGCTATACCACTCGGCGAGGAAAGGGTAATATTCGCGACTCAGGTACTCCTCTACCTTGTTCTCCAAGATCCTCCCCAACGCTTGGTGGGTGGGGAACCAGAGGCGGGGGTGTTGGGAAAGCAGTCCCTCTAGCCCCCGGCCCATGAGATCCGGGCGCTCCACCCACCGCTCCTGTGTCACGTCGGTCTCCTCCTTGGGGGTGAGGTAAAGGAAAGGCAAAGGGGCTCGGTAGTAACTGTGAAAGTAGCCCACCTGCCAAGGGTGGACGACCAAGATCACATCTTCTGGCTGGGCTAGCGCCTCTAGCCGGGCGATAAGGGGACGGTAGTCATCTCCTGCATACCGCGGGATGGTATAGAGATTGAAAAGGGAAAGGCTGCAAAGGGCGATCAGGATCAACCCCGCCAAATATAGAAAGGTTCTCCTTCCCTTTAGCGAGGAGAGGCCCAAGGCCACTAAGATATAGAAGGCCGGCGTGGCCAAGAGGAGGAGCCGCTCTATGCCTATGGCTCTAAAGGGGAAGAGGAGGTTGATGAGGAACCCCGAGAGCAGAGGGACGAAGAGGTAGAGGAGGAGGAAAAGAACGCCTTGACCTAGTCTTTCTTCCTGCGCCAGGGAGACCTTAGAGGCAGATGCCCAGAGAGCGCTTCCCACCCCTAGAGCAGCGAAAAGCAAGGGTATGATGCCCAACCAAGCCAGATGCTCAGGCAGGTGTCCTAGGCCAAAGGTGGCTAGATGGCTTCCCATATAGGCGGCGAAGCCCAGGGGGAGGTCGGCCTCCTTCACTAACTTGGTAGCCACATAATCGATCAATTTGCTCCC
>DMLA01000135.1:0-3727 GCA_003453555.1 Chloroflexota bacterium
AAATGTGCATTTGCTGGCCATGGCATTCATGCCAACGTCACACTCGTTACTCCTCCGGCCGAGAAAGTATATTTAGGAGTTCCTTTGCGCAATAAACACGATCACGTCTCCGACCAGTCACCTCGTGAAGAATATTAAGCCTAACCAATGCCTCGATCGCTGATTGAGCAGTGGGATAGCTAGCATCCCATCTCTTACTCGCCCCACTTATCGTCACATAGGGGTTAACGAACAGCTCATCCACGATTCCATAAGTACCTTTTGGTACCCTCCTACCTATGAGCCGTCTGCGATAGTTCTCATGAAGGTCGATCAGTTGTTGCGACCAATTAACCGCATCTTTAGCCTCAGCCACTATTCCTCGGAGAAAGAACTCCAACCAGCCACGCCAATCCCCTACCGTGCTGACCCTCAATAATCGGTCATAATATTCGGCTCGATTCCGCTCAAAATAGGCGCTCAGATAAAGTAAGGGTTGTGATAGGAATCCGCGCTCGCACAGGAAGAACGTTATCAATAGCCTCCCTATACGTCCATTACCATCGAGGAAGGGATGTATCGCCTCAAACTGGTAGTGCATCAACGCGCACTGCACGAGTGGTGGCTCGCTCGGCTGGGAGTGGAGATGCTTCTCCCAGTTGCTCAATGCGCCTTTCATTTCCTGCACCGGAGGGGGAACAAAGGTCGCGTCGTTGAGTGTGCAACCGGGTGGCCCTATCCAGTTCTGGCTCGTCCGGAACTCTCCAGGCGTGGAATGCCGCCCCCGTACCCCTTCCACGAGGCGGTGATGAATTTCGCGCACTAGTCGACAACTGATCGGCAAGCTCTCTAACCGTTTCAATCCGTATTCCATCGCACGGATGTAGTTGACCACTTCCTGCAAGTCCGGCTCAAGATCCCCACTAGAAGGAACCGCTTCGAAGAGAAGTAGATCGTCTAAGGTTGCCTGTGTCCCCTCTATTCGGGAACTTAGAACTGCCTCACGCCTGATGTAAGGAGCAATCAGAAGATGGGGATTTGGGAGTATCCTGCCCACCCCATCCAACCGGCCCAAGGCCCTATCTGCGTCCGACAATAGGTTCACCAAAGATAATGGATAGTCGATTTGGGGAGGCAACGGGTTTGGGACAAAGGCCCAATAGCCCTGCGGTGTCTTTATACACTGCCCGGCAGTACTCTTTGCGAAGTCTTCTGGTTTCACCGTAGTCTATCCTTATTATTGTTTTCTTTCATAGCTCTATTGCTTATTAAAATCATATATCATTTTCTTTAATAAGTCAAGTCACATTGAACCTGTAAGAGCTATACTCTTTATGAAGTCTTCTGGTTTCACTTTGATCTATCCTTTCTTATTGTCCTTTTCTTTAATACCGCTTTTGCTTATTAAAATTTCACGCCACTTTCTTTAATAAGTCAATTCCATATTGAACTTGTAAGAAACGAGAAAGCTATGTTCTATAGTCATGACCGTCCTGGTGGTGATCAGCAGTCAGGCGACCACCCCCGGCCAGCGAACGATCCACCCAGCCAGCCGCCGATCACCATCACCACCTCCACCACGACCACCAGGTGCTCCTCCACCCCCACCACCTCCTCCCCGACCATCAGGCACACCACCACCATCATCATCACCATCACCGCCAGGTGCTCATCCTCATTCACGCCCCTATCCTCATCCCCATCCCCATCCGCTACCTCCATTGAATATGTAAAGGGGCGATGCTATAATAGAATCATGAAGAAAGGAGCCTTCACCTTCGTCTTACATACCCATCTCCCCTACGTGAGGGAGGCTGGGCGATGGCCCTTCGGCGAGGAGATGCTCCACGAGGTAGCAGCCGAATGCTATATCCCCCTTCTAGACGCCCTCTATGACCTCAAAGAAGAGGGACACAGACCTCGCTTAACCTTGGGCCTCACCCCCATCCTTCTGGAGCAATTGGCCGATGCCGGTATCCTCTCCCGCTTAGAGATGTACCTCCAAGAGAGGCTGGAGTTAGCCAAAGGCGATCTGGATAGGTATGAACGAGAGGGGCACGCTCACCTCTCCTATCTGGCCCGCTTCTACCACGATTGGTATAAAGAGATACTAACCTCCTTCCGAGAGCGATATGGTCGGGACCTGGTGGGCGCTTTCCGTCGCTTGCAAGAGGAGGGCGACCTGGAGATCATCACCAGCGCTGCTACCCACGCCTACCTCCCCCTCATGGAACGGGACTCCACCATCCACGGCCAACTGAAGGTGGGGATAGATAGTTATCGCCGCCACTTTGGCCGAGCCCCTCGAGGGGTCTGGCTTCCGGAGTGCGGCTACCGACCGGCGTATCTGAAAGAGAGCCACTACAAACCAGGGATCGAAGAGTTCTTGGACGACCTGGGCCTCCGTTATTTCTTTGCCGATACCCATGCCTTGGAGGGCGGGCCGCTATTAGGAAAGACAGCAGGAGATGTGATAGGGCCCTATGGCGGGGTGCCGCGCCGCAAACTGGTGGTCAGCGAAGAGCCCCTAGCCACCAAGGGAACAACCTTCCGGCCCTACTTCGTCCATGGCACGCCTGTAGCCGTTTTCGGCCGCAATCAGCGGACGGGCTTGCAGGTCTGGTCCGCGGCCCATGGATACCCAGGGGACTATCTATATCGAGAGTTCCACCGCAAGGATTCTAGCTCAGGGCTCAGGTATTGGCGGGTCACAGGCGGCGTAGACCTAGGCCAGAAGGAGTTCTACGACCCTTACCACGCCTCTGGTAAGGCAAAAGAACACGCCAACCACTTCGTCCATCTGGTGACCGAGGAACTCAACAAACACCACCACGATACCTCTGAGTTGGGCATCGTCGTCTCCGCCTATGATACCGAACTCTTCGGCCACTGGTGGTTCGAAGGGGTAGCCTGGCTGAAAGAGGTTCTTACCATTTTGGGAAAGAGCGAGGAGGTCGAACTCACTACCGCTGGGGCTTATTTGGAGGAGCACCCTCCCACTGAGGCCCTGGCTCTGCCTGAAAGTTCTTGGGGCCAGGGAGGGACCCACTGGACCTGGCTCAACCCGGAGACGGAGTGGATCTGGCCCCTCATCCATCATGCGGAGCGGAGGATGGAAGAACTGATACACGGGAGGGAGAGCGATATGCGCCGGGTCTTAGAGCAAGCAGCGCGGGAACTCCTGCTTCTGGAGTCCAGTGACTGGCCCTTCCTCATAAGCACCGACCAGGCCAAAGAGTACGCCACCTCCCGCTTTCAAGGGCACCTGGCTCGCTTCAACCATCTAGCCCACTTAGCCTCGGCGGGCAAGGTGAAGGAGGAAGACAGAGCCTTCCTTGACCTCCTGGCCCAGGTTGATAACCCCTTCCCCTATATAGACTATCTAGCCTTTACCAACCGAGAGGGGAAATCTGGACAACGGGCAGGAAGCGGAGTATGATATTTCTGGAGCCCCCGCCACGGATGGGGTCTTCTTTTGATGTGAGGGGAAGTTGGAAGAGTGCAACGAAGGGCTAGGTGTGGCATATGAACGGCTAGTCCTGAACGGTTACCTCCAGCGCCTCATGAAGCGATATCCCATCGAGCGCGTACTAGAAGCCCCTATCTACGGCATGGCCGGAGTTACGGGAATAAACAGCGTGCCTTTGGCCCAATGGGGCTTGTCAGGTGACCCTGGTCGATACGGACGCCCAGCGGTTGAAAGGGGTAGAGGGGGTCTAGCGAGAATTAGGACTGCCCTGCAGATTGG
>DMLA01000135.1:4119-4273 GCA_003453555.1 Chloroflexota bacterium
CTGGTATCTGGATGATGTCCCTGGCCTCCTTGGGGAACTGGCCCGCGTCTCGAGAAGCCTGGCCTTCGTGGCCATGCCTAATCGGTGACAGATCGGATACTGGCTGCGCAAGCACCTGATCGACAAGGAGTTCTTCACCTGGGTAGATGAGAGG
>DMLA01000241.1 GCA_003453555.1 Chloroflexota bacterium
CAAAATTTACATCCGTCAAACATTTCTTGACCCTGATTGGTGAGCCTATCTATGAGACCTGGCTTGAGTATCCGAACTACGCTGCCTTGGACGAAGACGCGGAGAAAGCGAAAGAATTTGCGTCAGACCCGGAATGGCAGAAACTTGTCTCTGAGATGGATATTTTCTTCGAACGAGTAAGCACTAGGATCGTGAAGGAAATAGAATGATGCTTCAGGCAACTTCCGATAACAGCGAGTATATGGCTCTGCATCGTTCCGCCCAAATTTGCCTTCAGCAAACTTCATATACCTGAGAACCCGTGAGGAAAAAATGAATAAGCAGGTCTTGATAAAACTACTGGCTGCCCTCACCCATAGATTAAACAGGGGGCACAAGGGAGCAGGTGCTCACCCTCCCCAGGAGGAGAATATCCTATTCGGGCTGGCGGAGGAGATCAGAAGAACCCTAAAACCGGTGAAGCCTGCGGTTCCCTTCCGCAAGGATCTGCGAAGCCGGCTGGAGATGATAGCCCAGAAACGAGTGGTCCTTGAGCCCCGGCGCCGACGGTCATGGCTCTTCTTCCTGGTGGCAGCCGCACTGGGCTCCGCCCTTTCCGCTCTGGGGTTTCTAGTCTACTTCCTCAGTTCTCGCTTGAGCCAGCGGCCCCAGCGAGCCTCCTAAAAGTTATGCGGGGGCAGTAATAAGAAGGCCAAGCCGCAAGCGGGCTTGGCCTTCTCCCTCATCTGAGGGCTCCCAGCACCTCCTCTTGCCGGGCCCACATCCGAACCCTCTTCTCCGGCGTCTCGTCCTCGTACCCCAAAAGGTGTAAGATGCCGTGCAGGAAGAGAAGGTCTATCTCCTGGGCCACGGAATGGCCCCGCTCCAAGGCCTGCGATGCAGCCCGAGGATAAGAGATAACTATATCCCCCAAATGTAGAACAGGGGAAACGAACCCTTCTACCTCCCCCCCGAAGGCCAAAACGTCGCTGGGCTCATCTACCCCCCGGTAACGGCGATTCAACTCTCTTATCCCCCCGTCGTCGGTAATAAATAAGCCCAACTCGAAAGATTGGGCTACTCCCTCCAGACGAAGGGTTTCCACCGCTAGGTGGTGGAGGCGCTCCTCATCGATCTCAGCCTCGATCTGAGGGTTTAATTGAATCGTCAGATCCACCCTCGGCGCTCGCATCTCCAGGTTCCTCTCCCTCAGGATATTTAATGCGGGGATGATAGACGCCCTCCAACGCTTTGATGAACGTCTCCTTGATCTTTTCCAGATCCCGTAGTGTGAGATCGCTATTATCCAACTGGCCATCGGAGAGCCGACGCTCGATGATCTGTCGCACGATCTTCTCTATCTCCTCCGGAGTCGATGGGCTCTCGGCGCGAATGGCGGCCTCCACCCCATCGGCCAGCATGAGTATCGCTGTCTCTCGACTATGAGGCTTGGGACCAGGGTAGCGGAAATCCTCCTCCCGCACCTCTTCCCCCCCTTCCTGAGCCTGGTGGTAGAAATAGTTCTGTCGAGTTGTCCCGTGATGCTCGGGGATGAAATCCAAAATCGCCTGGGGGAGGCCGTATTTTCGGCCTAACTCCAGCCCATCCTTCACATGGGAGATGACGATCTGGGCACTGGTCTTGGGATCGAGACGCTCATGGACGTTGATCCCCTCCCCCTGATTCTCCACGAAGAAGTAAGGGCGCCGTATCTTGCCCACATCATGGTAATAGGCTCCTACCCTAGTCAAGAGAGGATCGGCCCCTATCACCTCCGCCGCCTGCTCGGCCAGATTGCTCAGCATCAGGCTATGATGGTAACTGCCCGGTGCTTTGAGCAAGAACTCCTGGAGTAGAGGATGGGTGGGCCGGGCAAGTTCTAGCAACTGTAAGGTGGTGGTGATGCCCAGAAAGTTCCCTAGGACGTAGAAGGCGGCCAAGGTGAGGCTGGCGGAGAGCCCGCCGTTGGCTACCCCCATTCCCAGAAGGGTGAGGGTGCCCACTAGATCGTGATCCTGCTCTAGAAGGCGAAAGATGAGGACCACACCAACATTGGTGAGAGCCGCGTAGACCCCTGCCCAGAGGAAGGCACTAAGCCTCTCGATGCGATGGAGGCTCAGGGAGGATACTGCCCCTCCGGCGAAGCCGAAGACCGCTAACTCTAAAGAGCCGCCGATAAAACCCAATATGAGACTCAAAAGAGCGGTGGTGAGGATAGCCAGATGGACATCTACAAGCGCAGCAAGCAACATGGAGGTGGCTGCCAGGGGGAAAAGGTAGGCGATAACGACATGCCCGGGCACCATCAGTTTGGCTCCCAGCACCGAGAAGATGAAAAGGAAACCCAAAAGGGAAACCTGACGCCTGTTATCTAGGAAGGCGGGGCGCAAGAGATAGATATAGACTACCAAGATGAAGACCATGATCACCACGAATAGAACCTGAGCGGCGATCTGCGGCCACTCGATGGTGACCTGGAGTAGACCCAAGGCCTCAAGAGCCTCCCAGGCCAAGGGGGTAGTGACATCCCCCTCTCGAAGGATGATCTCCCCCTTCTCAATAGTCACTCGAACCGGCTGGATGCTCTCACGAGCGGCGACCTTGGCCTCCTTGGTCTTTTCGGCGTTGAAGAAACTGGTGGGGACGATGAAGTTCTTGCTCCAGGCCTCCACCAGTTCCGCCTGAGTGGGCGAGAGGGCTAGACTTACGTAGCCCGCCACCTGCCGTTTCACCTCGGTGACCTGATCGCTCCGGATATCTTGCCTCAGGATCCCGTCCAAGACGTTGAGGCTCTCGGCTACCACCTCACCCCATAGATCCTCCTCCAAGGTGACGGTGTCGCTGATCACAGAGATGGGCAGCGTAACATCCGGGATGGCGCGCACCATCTCCATCTTCTCTTCCAGAGTAGCGTACTCGTCATGCCGAACGGAGTCCAGGTAATCGAAGACCTGACGAGCCTGGGCTATCGCTTGCCTAGCGATCTTCGGATCGGCCGGATCATAGACATCCTCCACCGCCTCCTCGGCCCTCTGCCGCTCCTCCTGGGTCTTGATCTCGCTGATATAGGTGAGCCCTCGCGGCGCGCGCAGGTCCACAGGGCTCACATCGCCTACATTAAGATCCACCCTGCTGGGCAAGAACTCAAAGACAAGGATGAAACTGGTCACCAGGACGAGGATGACCCCCAAGATGGCACTTCTCAAAATCCTGGATCGCCTTAGGTCCGAAATCGATCTCTCCGCCATCTGACTCTCCAAACTTGCATTGCCTTCGGGACCCTGAGGTCCCTTAGGACCGAAGGGCGGCATCCGAAGGAAAGGAATAAGCGCCTCTACCGGCGCTCTATATCCAAAAAACCGCTAGACTAGTCGCCTCCGCTTAGGATCTCACGCACCACCTGACTCACCACCCCTCCCTCAGCCCTCCCCTTCACCCGGGGCATCAGCGCGCCCATAACTCGGCCCATCTGAGAGATATCGCTGGCTCCCAACTCCTGGATCACCTCCCGGGCCAAGGCCTCTATCTCCTCCCGAGAGAGTTGCGCCGGGAGATAACCCATTATTATGGCCAGTTCTGCCTCCTCTTGGGCTACCAGGTCCTCTCGTTTTGCCTTCCCAAATTCGGTGATGGCATCGCGGCGCCGCTTAGCCTCGGAGGCCACGGCCTGCAAGATATCATCCTCGTTCAATTCTTTCCGCGGAGGGCCCTCGCCAGCCTCCGCCTCCTTCTTAGAGGGGATCTCCGCCTTATGGATGGCGTCCAAGAGTAAGCGAAGGGTGGTCTTCCTCCGCTCGTCCCTGGCTCTCATCGCCTCTTGCAAATCCTGCTTCAAACGCTCTTTGAGGCTCATATGCTCCTTTCCCCATTGCAGAATAGTACCAAGAGCCTATCTGAAAAGTCCGGCTGCCCGGATGTAGTCATCGATCTCCTCGGGGACCTCAAAAGGCACGCCCATTGGCTGATAGACTATGGCATCCTTTTCAGGACTTCGATATCAGCATCATTGATTACATTGGGGGTCAAGGCTTCGGTTGCCAGGATGCCTCGCACAATTACCACATC
>DMLA01000205.1 GCA_003453555.1 Chloroflexota bacterium
TGAAGGGGAGACCCATCATCGCTGCTAGGAAGCGCCACTGGTAGCCAGCGTTTGAGGTCTCGGCTATCACTTGGCATTGGCCGCTCTCCACCGCTCGCCGTCCAGCCGGGGAGAGGCCGCGCAACTCATGGCCGAAGCAGTAGGCCACCTCGACCTTACTCACGCAACCTCCACCGATGAGGATGTCGATGTCGTGGACAGCGGTCTTGCCGGCCATGACTAGGTTTCGCTTCTTCTGGCGGATGATTTCATAAATGGCGGCCATGGAGACCCGAATATGGCCAAAGCCACCCATGGCGATGAAATCTCCATCATGGACGAACCGGGAGACCGCTTCCTTCACGCTCATCCGCTTATCCCGCAGGTCGCGAGATTTATTCTCCAGGACCCATTTGCGGTTCTCATCGGGGTCGTGCCAGCCTATCAGTTCGCCTTGGCCTTCCACAAGGATTTCCATATTGTATTCACCTCCAAGATTGGTGATGGTCAGCGATAAGAAGGGGAAAGGTTGGCATGCGAAGAGCCACCGCCCGGCAAAAGGCTTCAATGATCAAAATCATATCTCAACCCTTCTTGCGCCAACCAGAATCGGCGCTCTCGTGGGATCGCTAACTCTCTAGCCCGGCTTGAAGTAGCGGATGTCCAGAATTGAACCCTCTCGCTCCTTTTCGGGTTTGAAGACCGCTTCTACGGGGAGGCCGATGTAGAGTTCATCGAGTTCGACTTCGCCCAAGAAGTGGACTAGGCCTCCATGGGTACCGTCTATGTTAACCAAAGCGACTATTTTGGGTTCCTGCAAAGGGTTGCCGTCTAGATCTACGTTGAGGACGGTGTAGGTCTCAACCGCGCCCTGGTTCCCTATCTCCACCCATTCTTCTAGGGAGGAGAAGCAGTAGGGGCAAAAGATACGCGGGGGCAGGTAGATGAATTCGCATTCCGGGCATTTGACCCCCAGGATCTTGCCCTCCTTCAGGGCTCGAAGAAACCTCTCCCCCGCTAACCCCGAGGTGTAGCGGCTCTCTATCGGTATATCGCCGTGCCAGGCCTTTACCTGGTCTAGTTTGGTTATGCGTTCGATAAGGGGCATATCTACCTCCTTTTTGAATAAATCCCAATGACCAATGTCCAATGACCAAACTATCTAGCGCGGGCGGTTTGGATGATCTTGCTGAGGATTTTGACTAGTTCATCGCATTCGCTAGTCAAAGACTCTAGCTCCTGATCGTTCATAAGGGTCGAACCGATGATCCGTAGCCAATACCTGGTTTCCCTTGCCTCCTTACGGGCTATGCCCATCCTATAGATGAAGTCTTTCTTGGACGTTGCCCCGTCCGCTTCTTCTACGTTGGCCCCGATCGAGGTGCCTGAACGGATTATTTGTCTGCCGAGTTCGCGACCAGCAATAGTCTTGGGCAAGCGCTGAGCCACCTTTACCGCTCTTACGCCGAAGGCAAAGGTTCTCTCCTTGATGTCGAAGGGCGGCCTTTGGACAGTTTTGGTCATTGGTTCATTTGTCATTGGACATTTAGAGTGGTTTGAAGTACTTGATATCGGTAATGGCTCCTACCCTCTCCTCGGCAGGCTTCCAGACGGCTTTGACCCTCATGCCGATCTCCACCTCTTGGGGATCGATCTCGCCCAGGCGGTGCATGATGCCATGGCCGGGCGAGGCGCCGTCGATCTCGATGACGGCGGGGATTTCCGGCTCCTTTACCCTTCGCATATCCCAGGTGACGTAACACAACGAGAAGGTGTTGACCGTGCCGGTATCCTCAAGGTAGACCCAATCATGGAGGGGACGGAAGCACCACTCGCAGACCACACGAGGGGGCACCATCACCCGGCGACACTCGGGACACCTTATGCCGATGATGCGGCCCTTTTTCAGTTCTGCGAGATACCGGCCGATGGCCACCCCCGCGTCCCAGGCGTACTCGAGTTTGGGTGTCAAGCGGTTGTAGAGGATTCTCTTCTCTTTGAAGTCGGCTTCCTTCAAAGGTGTGCCGGGGAATTTCTTGATATTGATGCTCATCTTTCATCTCTCCTTTTGGCGCCAGGGGTTGCTTCTGTCCCGCCTGAGTTCGAATATCACCTTGCCCCGGTCGGGACAGGCCCAGGTGGTAATGTCTTTATCCTTGTCCCAAGGGAACTCTGCTCCCCAAGCCAAGGCATAGATATGAGGGAACATGGAAGCGAGGGCGACGGAGCATATCTTGCCTTCAAAGGCTAATCCGTCACACACTATCTCGTCACCGACTTTATGAATCTCGCAGTCGCCATTGATCTCTTTGACGGTGACCTTGGTCTTGAAGCCGTAATCTGCCATCTTCCCTCCTTAGACTCCTAATATCACTACTGTGCCCACTTGCATGAGGTCGCCCCAGGCTTGGGCTAGGCCGGTGCGGGGCTTGCCGGGAACTTGGCGCTTCCCCGCCTCCCCGCGGAGTTGCCAGAAGAGTTCAGCCACCTTCATCAGACCAGCGGCGGCGATGGGGTTGCCAACCCCTAAGAGGCCCCCCGAGGGGCAGACGGGCATATCCCCATCTCGCTGGGTGACCCCATCGGCGGTGAGGCGAGGGGCTTCCCCCTTATCGGCCAGAAGCAGCCCCTCTAGGTGATGGAGTTCCTTGTAGTCGAAGGGGTCGTAGGGCTCCACGATGTGGATCTCTTTGCGGGGCTCGGTGATACCGGCCATATCGTAGGCCATGCGGGCCGCGTATTCGACATACTTGGGGTAGTAGAGATCCCGGTTGGTCCAATAGGCGGTGTCCAGCGACCAGCCCACGCCTCGAATCCAGACCGGCTTATCGGTGATACGCTTGGCGATGTTCTCCGAGGCCAACACTATGGCCACGGCCCCATCAGAGACGGGGCTCACATCCAGCCGCTGCACCGGCCAGGCCAAAACCTCGGAGTTGAGAACATCCTCCACCGTGATGTTGGGATCGCCCAGAAGGGCGCAGGGGTGGTCGGCGGCGTTCCGCTTGTTCTTCACCGAGACGAGGGCGATATCCTTTTTCTCCAAGCCGTGCCTGGTCATATACCGGTTCATCTCCAGGGCGAAGATCCAAAGGAGGTTGGGCCTCAGGGGACGTTCAGTGGTATGGTCGAAGATAGTCATGAAGGCCGCCTGGGGGTGGGGTTGACAGGTGGACATCTTCTCCTCGCAGACCACAAGGCAGGTATCGAAGAGGCCGGAAGCCACGTGGTACCAGCCTTGGATGACGGCGAAGACGCCGGTGCCGCCTCCCACGTAAGACCGCATATACGGCTTGCCCCAGGCTCCAGCCCCGTCGCTCAGGTACTCACCCTTCATATGGACGCCATCGAAGGCGTCAGGGGCGGTGCCTAAGGCCACGCTATCTACATCGTCCAGGGTCAGTTCGCAGGAATCGAGGGCCATCTTGGAGGCCAAATAGGCCAGTTCCTGGCCCGTCTCCTGGGCGCGGCGGACGAACTTGGTCATCCCCGCTCCCACAACGGCTACTTTTCGCATACCCATGTGCATTCCTCCTTGAAATAGGTATCAACGGATA
>DMLA01000045.1 GCA_003453555.1 Chloroflexota bacterium
CGGTGAAGCGCGGCAGCACCTGCCCCAAGATAGTCCGAGGGTCGGGCTCGAAGATGTACTCCAGTTCCACCCTGGTCTCCCTGGCCGCCCTTATGGGCAGAAGTTGCCGCAGCGCCGGCCGATGGACGAGGATGTTTATGAAGTCGGTATAGGCGATGATGACTTGATCGAAGGTACCCCCCAGGAAATCATCTATCAGCGTCCTGGCGATGGGGGTAATGTCGGTGAAGGCCGGCTGGTCTGGTATCCCCGTGAACTCAGCCAGGATGTCGCCTCCATAGCGTAGCATGAAATCTCTACCCTTGCGCCCCACAGTGACCAATTTAACGGGACTCGTCGCCTCGCCGATGAACTCGGCTGCCAGGCGGATTACATTATGGTTGTAGGCTCCGGCCAACCCGCGGTCGCCGGTGATAAGAAGAAGCCCTATGGTGTTCACTGAGCGGTAGGTCAGCAAGGGGTGAGGGGGCTCCTCGGCTGGCCTCTGGCTAGCCAGAAAGGTGAGGACCTCCCAGGCCTTCTCCGCATAGGGGCGCGTGGCCAAGGCCTGCTCTTGAGCGCGCCTCATCTTCGAGGCGGCCACCATCTGCATGGCCCTGGTGACCTGCCCGATATTCCTAACCGTCCGTATCCGCTTCTTTATCTCCCTCGGGGTAGCCAGGTTCCTCTCCTTCTACCGCCCAAACTGCGGTCTTGAACTCCTCTATCGCCTTCCGCAAAGCGGTGGCGGTCTCCTCCGATAGGTCCTTCTCTCGAGCGATGGTCTCCCCGATCTGGGGGTGATTCTCCTCCATGAAACGATGGAAGGCATCCTCCCAATCCCTCACCTCCTCCACGGGGACATCATCGAGGAAATCGTTGGTCACGGCATAGATGATCATCACCTGTTGCTCCAAGGGCATGGGGAGATACTGAGGTTGCTTCAATATCTCCGTGATGCGCTGCCCCCGCTCTAGTTGCTCCCTGGTGGCCTTATCTAAGTCTGAGCCGAACTGGGCGAAGGCCGCCAATTCCCGGAACTGGGCCAGTTCTAAGCGGAGTTTTCCAGCCACCTTTCTCATCGCCCAGGTCTGGGCTTTGCCCCCCACACGGGAGACAGAAAGTCCTACGTTTACAGCGGGGCGGATGCCGGCGTAGAAGAGGTCGCTCTCCAGATAGATCTGGCCGTCGGTGATGGAGATGACGTTGGTGGGGATATAGGTGGATATATCGGCCGCCTGGGTCTCGATGATGGGAAGAGCGGTGAGGGAGCCACCGCCGTAGTCGGGATGGAGTTTGGCCGCCCGTTCCAGCAGGCGCGAATGGAGGTAGAAGACATCGCCGGGGTAAGCCTCCCTTCCCGGGGGACGCCGCAAGAGAAGGGAGACCTCGCGATAGGCCCAGGCATGCTTGGTGAGGTCATCGTAGACGATGAGGGCATCTTTCCCCCTCTCCATAAACTCCTCTCCCATAGCGCAGCCGGCATAGGGGGCCACGTACTTGAGGGCCGCCGGATCGGAGGCTGTGGCTGCTACCACGATGGTGTGATCCATAGCCCCATGCTCTTCCAAGGTGGCGATCACCCGGGCTACGCTGGCTCTTTTCTGGCCGATGGCCACATAGATACAGATGATGTCGCCGTCCTTCTGGTTTATTATGGTGTCGATGGCCAAGGCGGTCTTACCCGTCTGCCGGTCTCCGATGATCAGTTCCCGCTGGCCGCGCCCGATGGGGAACATGGAGTCGATGGCCTTTATGCCCGTCTGGACGGGGGTGTCCACCTCCTTGCGAAGGGTAACGTTGGGAGCGATCCTCTCCACGGGACGGAACTTCTCCGTCTCGATGGGGCCTTTGCCGTCGATGGGCTGCCCTAAGGCGTTCACCACGCGCCCCACCAGAGCATCCCCTACGGGGACCGAGGCTATGCGCCCCGTGGCCTTAACTAGGTCGCCCTCCTCGATATCGGTATAGTCGCCCATGATGATGACGCCGACATTGTCCTTCTCCAAATTGAAGACGATCCCCATGACCCCGCTCTCGAACTCCACGAGTTCCGAGGCCATGGCTCCCGCTAGCCCCTCCAGCCGGGCGATGCCGTCCCCCACCTCCATGACGGCCCCCACATCCACAGCCTCGAGGGGTGCCTCAAAGGCTTCTATCTCTCGCTTAATGGCTGCGGCTATATCCTCTGCTCTGAAGACCACCTCTACCTCCCTCCGTGACAGGGATAACCTTCCCCAGGCTTCTCTTCAGCAATTGAAATTATACCATACCGCGCTTGGGAAGCAACTTGGCCCCGATCTCTCACGATGGGCTTCTACGGACTAGGACGGGCGTGCCCTCCTTTACCTCTTCGAAGATGGTGGCTTCACCGATGAGGTGGCCGAAGAGGGTGACCGGGCTGGCAGGGCGGATCTCGTCGCCGCGGCTGGCGGGAGTGGGGCCGAAGAAGATGCAGAAGGCCCTCCCCGGGGACCAGTATCCCAAGTCGCCCACCTCCACCACCTCTTGTCCCCGCTCCGTCTCCAAAGTCACGGGTATGGAGAAGTAGACCTCCTTCCCCCACCTATTGGCTCGTCCCTCGAAGGGCAAGGCTTCCCAGATGGCTTGCGCCGTCTGGGTCTCGTTCAGTTCGGCCTGGGCCGTGATATCTCCGGCCTGAATCTCGATATGATGCTTTTCCTTTGCTTGCTCTGACATCTCATACTCCAGACAGGTTTCTCTTAGGCTCACTGGTCATAGTGGGCAGGATGAATTCGGTCAGACGTATCTTCTCACCTCGCTCACGGGTATCCTCTCCGGGGGCTGGGGCTTTTGGGCAGGGACCCCTAGGGGGATGACCATCACCAGTTGCTGTTCCTCAGAGATGTCCAGCATCTGGCGCAACTCATCTTCGATTACCAGAGGCGAGTCCATAACGCAGGCTCCGTACCCCAGTTCATGGGCTTTGAGGAGGAGGTTTTGAACCGCCATGACTACGCTCTTCTCCACGGTACGAATGAGCGACGCCTCCAGACTGGGGCCGCCCAGTTCTTTCACCTTCGCCATGAGGGCGTACTCATCCAGGCCGAAGCGGCTGATGTCGTATCTCTCCGTGCAGGCTACGATGACCGCCGAGGCCTCTCCGAAAAAGCCACCATAAGAGCGCATGAACCGGCAGAAGGCGGCTACTCTCTTCTCCCCTGCCTCGTAGGCTCGCTTGGAGAGTTCTTGGAACCTGTCGAAGACCGCCTGGGCCATCTGGGCTATCAACTCCCGTTGGGTGACCAGAATGAAGCGCCAGGGTTGCACATTGGTGCTGGAGGGGGCCCAGGTAGCGGCCTCTATCATGGCTTCAAGGTCTTCTCTGGGGATGACTGCGCCCTTCTTATATTTGCGGATGCTTCGCCGTCCCTTTATGGCCTCATCCAGTTCCATCTTCTTCCTCCTCTTTTGTACCTACTACAACACCTACTCTGCTTTGCTCGCTCCTCTCTTCCTCTGGTTGAAGTTCGAGCCCGGTCCCGCCTAGAGCCTCGCATAGTTGGACTGGGGAGCCATCGCCGCCGGTGACCTTCAGAGCCCGGTTGAGAAAGCGAGACCAGGGGTCTCGTCCCCAAAGCCGCCCCTCATTGACCACCACTAGACGCCCTCCAGGGGCGAGAACTCGAACCATCTCCCTCTGAGCCCGGGGGTCGAGGATGAAAGAGGAGGGGAAAGTGGAGACCAAGGAATCGAAGGCTCCGTCCTGGAAGGGCATATCCTGGGCCCGAGCCCGGCAGAGGGGCGCTTCTACACCTTGTCGTTTTAACTTTCTTCTGGCGATCCTCAACATAGAGGGGGAAAGTTCCACCCCGTAGCAGAGATAACCTTGGCTCCTCATCTCCGAGAGGAGGTCGCCCGTGCCAAAGCCGATCTCTAAGATTCTTGGCCCTCGGAGGCGAGGAAGGACGGCCTGTTGCCACTGGCGCCACTCCCCCCTGGAGACGAGATAACTTACGCCATCGTAAGCCCAAGCGAATTCATTATAGAGTCTACAGAAGGCGAAAGCCAAAAGAGTTCGCCAAAAGTTGTGTAGCGTGAATTAGACCTCCTTTATGAACAGTGGAGCCTTTTGGGGTTCCGCTCTATTCTACCTACCCTCTCTCCTCTGTCAAGGCGAGGTTGTGGGGGGTTGGCGGGGGTGATATAATTTAGAGGAGATGGGAAAGAGCGAGAAGGTTGTGGTAGCCATGAGTGGGGGCGTGGACAGTTCTATGGCTGCGACCCTGCTCAAGGAGGAAGGGTATGAGGTGATAGGGGTCATGATGCGCCTCTGGGCGCCGGAGGGGGTGACTAACCGCTGCTGCTCTCCGGAGGCTGCGGAGGACGCCCGCCGCGTCTGCCAGATGCTAGGGATCCCTTTCTACCTCCTCAACTTCGAGGAGGAGTTCAAGCGGTATGTGGTCGACTACTTTGAGCGGGAGTACGCGCAAGGACGGACCCCAAACCCTTGCTTGGAGTGCAACCGTCACCTCAAGTTCGGCCTCCTTTTGAGGAAGGCGTTGGC
>DMLA01000074.1 GCA_003453555.1 Chloroflexota bacterium
GGTGGGTCAGGCTACGTGGCTCGCCCGCACTACCCCCCCGGTCTTGAGCAACTGGGGGTTCTCCGGGGAAGCGCTCTTGCCTACCCTGGCCACCATCTCCGTTCTCGCGGCGGGGACCATGTTCGCCATGTGGTTGGGAGAACTGATAGACGAGCAGGGGGTGGGGAACGGCATCTCCTTGATCATCTTTGGAGGCATAGTGGCTCAGATCCCACAGCGGGTAGGGAGGGATCTGCGCACTAACGTCCCGGGGCTGATAGCCTTCGCCATCATCGGGGTGATCACCGTGGCGGGCATCGTCGTCATCTATGAGGGACAAAGGCGGATCCCCGTGCAATACGGAAAGAGGGTCCGAGGGACTAAGATATACGGCGGACAGAGCACTCATATCCCCTTGCGGGTCAACTCGGCGGGGATGATCCCCTTGATTTTCGCCTCCACTCTCCTCATCTTCCCCGGGGTGATCGCTGGCTACTTCCAGTATGTGGATAACGCCTTCATCTCGGGGGTGGCTACGGGGATCGTCAACGCTTTAGATACCCAGAGGGTCTTCTATTGGATATTCTATTTCTTCATGGTGGTGGGCTTCACCTACTTTTATACCGACATCATCTTCCAACAGCAGAATATCCCGGAGAGCCTGCAGCGTCAGGGTGGTTTCATCCCTGGCATCCGGCCCGGGGCTCGCACCGAGGAATACCTAAACCGGGTGCTGAGAAGGATCACCTTGGCCGGGGCGCTCTTCTTGGGGGCGGTGGCTGTGCTCCCTTATCTCGCCTCCAGGGTGACCCCCATGCAGACCATGATCATCACCAGCACCGGGCTCTTGATTGTGGTGGGGGTGGTGATAGATACGATGAAGCAACTAGAGGCTCAACTCCTGATGCGCCACTATGAGGGGTTCTTGAGGTGAACCTCGTCCTCCTGGGCCCACCGGGCGCCGGGAAGGGGACTCAGGCCGCTCTTCTCTCTCAAAGGCTGGGGATACCTCACGTGGCCTCGGGCGACCTCTTCCGGGAAGCGATGAAGAAGGGGACGGGATGGGGGAAAGAGGCCCAATCATATATAGATCTTGGAGTATTGGTCCCCGACGAGGTGACCAACGCCATGATCGAGGAGCGGTTGAAGGAGCCCGATTGCGCCAAAGGGGTGATCCTCGATGGCTTCCCCCGCACCATAGAGCAGGCCCGGGCCTTGGAGGGTATCCTGGCTGAGAGGGGGGAAAAGATAGATAGGGTGCTCGTCATCCAGGTTTCAGAGGACACCTTGATCGAGCGGTTGTCTGGCCGGCGGACCTGCCGCCGATGCCAAGCCAACTACCACCTACTCTTTAACCCTCCTCAGAAGGAAGGGGTATGCGATAGGTGCGGTGGAGATCTCTATCAGCGCTCCGACGACAAAGAAGAGACGGTGAGAAGAAGGTTTCGGGTTTATACTGAGGAGACCGCTCCCCTCATAGACTACTATCGCCGCCAGGGGCTCTTGACGGAGATCGATGGGGAGCGGGGGATAGAAGGTGTTCAAGGGAAGATCCTTTCAGCCCTCTCTCTATCTCCATGATCGTTTTGAAGAGTTCCTGGGAGTTAGCCCGCATGCGGGAAGCGGGCAGGATCGTGGCCCAGGCCTTGGCCTATCTCGTGGAGCGGATTAGGCCGGGGATGGCCACGAGAGAACTGGATCTTCTAACCGAAGCGTTTATAAACCGCAAAGGGGGGGTTCCCTCCTTCAAAGGGTATCGAGGGTTTCCGGCCTCCCTCTGCGTCTCGGTGAATGAGGAGGTGGTCCATGGCATCCCGGGGCCGCGCATCCTCAAAGAAGGGGATATCGTGAGTCTGGACATCGGAGTGATCTATAAAGGCTACCAAGGAGATGCGGCCCTGACTGTGGGTGTGGGAGAGATAAGTGAGGAGGCCAAGGATCTGATCGCCACGGCCCGGGGAGCGCTCTTAGCCGGTATGGCCCAGGCCCGGGATGGTTTGCATGTGGGGGACATCTCTTGGGCTATTCAGCAGTATGCCGAGTCTCGGGGCTACTCGGTGGTGCGCGAGTATACGGGGCATGGGATCGGGCGGCAGATGCATGAGGATCCCCAGGTGCCGAACTTCGGGCAGCCTGGTCGAGGGCCGGCCCTGAAGGCAGGGATGACCCTGGCTCTGGAGCCTATGGTCAATGTTGGTGGCTATCTCACCCGAATCCGAGACGACAACTGGACGGTGGTCACCGACAATGGGAAACTCTCGGCCCACTTTGAACATACTATAGCCATTAGGCAAGGGGAGCCGGAGATTTTGACGGTTCTGTAGGGGTGATTCATATGAAAGTTAGACCATCGGTGAAGGTTCGGTGCGAGCATTGCAAAATCGTGAAGCGCAAAGGGGTTGTGCGGGTGATCTGCAAGAACCCGAAGCATAAGCAGAGGCAAGGAAAGTGATGGGGGAGGTAGGAGATGGCTAGGATCGCAGGAGTGGACCTGCCCCGCAACGAAAGGGTGGAGGTCGGGCTGACTCGTATCTATGGGATCGGCAGGAGTTCCAGCCAAAAGGTCTTGGCTGGGGCGAAGGTGGATCCCAACGCTAGGGTGAGGGACCTGGCCGAAGATGAGGTCACCCGGATCCGCTCTATCATCGATGCAGAGTATAAAGTGGAGGGCGATCTTCGCCGAGAGGTGACCCAGAACATAAAAAGGCTGCAAGAGATCGGCTGCTACAGGGGGATTCGCCATCGGCGCAACCTCCCGGTTCGGGGGCAGCGTACTAGGACTAACGCCCGCACCAAGCGGGGGCCCAGAAAGACGGTGGCTGGCCGTCGCCGGGCCCGGGCCAAGAAGTAAGAACTTCTGTTGGCTCCAGGCTAGTCTTATCTCTCGCTGGAAAGGAGATACAAATGGTGCGCAGGAAGACCGCACGGCGGAGGCCGAGGCGGGAGAAGAGGAACGTACCTCACGCCCGGGCCCACATCCATGCCACTTTCAATAACACCATCATCACCTTCACCGACCAGGCCGGCGATGTGCTCCTTTGGGGTAGCGCAGGGACGGTAGGGTTCAAAGGCTCTCGCAAGAGCACCCCTTACGCTGCCCAGATGGCAGCCCAAGCCACGGCTAAGCAGGCGATGGATTATGGGGTAAGGGAGGTAGATATTTTGGTCAAGGGGCCTGGCCCAGGACGGGAGGCGGCCATTCGCTCCTTGCAGGCCGCAGGGTTGAAGGTGAGGTCGATAACTGACGTGACCCCCATCCCCCATAATGGCTGCCGGCCTCCCAAGAAGCGGAGGGTCTAATACTTCGGAGGTATGATGGCGAGATATAGAGGGCCGGTGTGTAAGTTATGTCGTCGAGAGGGGCAGAAACTCTTCCTGAAGGGAGAACGGTGCTTCACCCCTAAGTGTGCCATGGAGCGACGGTCTTACCCGGCGGGCATACACGGTAGGCGGAGCCAATTCCGGCGACGAGTGTCGGAATATGGGACGCAGTTGCGGGAGAAACAGAAGGCTAAACGGATCTACGGTATCTTGGAGAGACAGTTCCGCCGCTACTTCGAGGAGGCTGAGCGGCGCCCGGGGCTCACCGGTCTCAACCTCTTGAAGATGCTCGAGACCAGGCTAGACAATGTCGTCTATCGCTTGGGCTTAGCCTCTTCCCGATCCCAGGCTCGACAACTGGTGCGCCACGGCCATTTCAGCGTCAACGGGCGGAAAACAAACATCCCCTCCTACCTAGTTCGCCTGGGTGATGAGATAGCGGTGCGAGAGAGATCCAAGGAGATGACCTACTTTCGGGATGTGGCCCAGAGGCTAGGAGAGAGGCCTCTTCCTGAATGGTTGAGCCTGGATGAGGAGACCCTATCAGCGCGGGTCTTGGCTTTCCCATCTAGGGATGATGTGGAGATCCCCCTCTCGGAGCAGTTGATCGTGGAATATTATAGTCGGTAGTTCTCTCCAAAGGAGGTTGTAGTTTTGTTGGATCTAGTTCTTCCCAAAGTAGAGTGTGAGGCTTCTTCTAAGAACTACGGGAAGTTCATCATCGGCCCACTGGAGACGGGATACGGCATCACTTTGGCCAATGCCCTAAGGAGGGTGCTACTTTCTTCCTTACCTGGAGCGGCGGTAACTTCTATCAAAGTGAATGGCATCCATCACGAGTTCTCGCCCCTCCCTCATGTCAAAGAGGATACCATGGCCCTCATTTTGAACGTGAAGCAGATTAGGTTTAGGCTTCACACCGATGGCCCGGTGCGCCTCTATCTATCTAAGAGGGGAGAAGGGGTGCTTACCGCCGGGAATATAGAGTGTCCCAGCGACGTGGAGATCATCAACCCTGCTCTAAAACTGGCGACGCTCGCTTCCGATGAGGCTCGTCTGGAGATGGAGTTGGTTGTGGAACGGGGTCGGGGGTATTCCCCCAGCGAGGAGCGAGGGAAGTTACCCATCGGGGAGTTGCCGGTGGATGCCATCTTCAGCCCGGTGCGCAGGGTGGCGTACCATGTGGGGCGTGTCCGCGTCGGCCCGGTGACCGATTTCGATGAACTGGTGATGGAGATATGGACCGATGGCAGCATCCGGCCGGAGGAGGCGTTAAGCACGGCTGCCCAGATCCTGGCCCGCCACTTGGCCCTCATCGTCGATTACGGCGGCTTGGTGGTGGAGGGGGTGGAAGAGGTCGAAGAGGCGATCCCACCTCGGATCTACGAGAAGCCCATAGAGGATCTGGACCTCTCGGTACGGGCCTTCAACTGCTTGAAACGAGCGGGGCTCACCAAGGTGGGTGAGATCCTGGAGAGGCTCCAGAAGGGGGACGAGGAGATGATGGCCATCCGGAACTTCGGCAAGAAGTCCCTCGATGAACTTAAGGAGACGTTGGACGAGAGAGGCTTCTTGGCCCTTATTGAGGAGAGGGCCTCATGAGGCATCGAGTGGCCGGCCGTCGGCTCAAGCGCTCCCGAGGACATAGGCGCGCCCTCTTCCGGAACCTCATGACCGAACTCTTTCGGCATGGAAGGGTCCGCACCACCGAGGCGAAGGCCAAGGCTGTGCGAGGGGAAGCGGAGAGGCTGATAACCCTGGCCAAGCGAGGAGATCTCCACGCCCGGAGGCAGGTGTTGCGCACTGTCAGCGATGCCCAGATAGTGAAAAGGCTCTTTGACGAGATCGCACCTCGTTACCAAGAGCGGCCAGGGGGGTATACACGGCTGGTGAAACTGGGTCCCCGCTTGGGGGACGCAGCGCCTATGGTGATTTTGGAACTGGTCGAGTAGCAGAAATGCACCTTGGAGCCGTAGTGGAATACGATGGCACACGGTATGCCGGCTTTCAGAGGCAGAAAAGGGAGATAACGATTCAGGAAGAGATAGAAAAGGCTCTCGCCTCAGTGACGCAAGAGCAAACCAAAATTGTGGGAGCGGGACGGACGGACGCTGGCGTTCACGCCACCGGTCAGGTGATCGGTTTCTCCACCGGTTGGAAGAGGCCCCTTTCGGAGTTACAGAGGGCCCTAAACGCCCTTTTGCCCTTTGATATAGCGATCCTTGAACTCTCGGAAGTACCCCTGGATTTCCACGCTCGTAAGAGCGCCCTGAGTCGCAGATATCGGTACACCATTTTCAATCGACCTGTGCGTTCGCCCCTATCCCGGCTCTATGCCCATCACTGGGTGGGGGAGTTAGATCTAGAGGCCATGAAGGAAGCCCTGGGGTCCTTGATCGGAGTCCACGACTTCGCCTCATTCGGCCGGGCTCGGCCAGGTGGAAGCACGATGCGCGAGATGCTAGAGGTCGATTGCCAAAGAGAAGGGGACTACATCTATATCGATCTCGTGGCCAACGCCTTCCTGAAGCGGATGGTGCGTAGCATTGTGGGCACGTTGCTCCTTGTGGGGCGGGGAGAAGTGAGCCCCCAGGGGTTCAAAGAGGTCTTGGAGGCGAAGGATAGGAGCCGAGCGGGGGATCTCCTCCCCGCCCATGGGCTCTGCCTTACTCAGGTGAGTTATCCCCGGCGGTATGCGATATGAAGACTTATGCTAC
>DMLA01000164.1:0-15072 GCA_003453555.1 Chloroflexota bacterium
AGCGAGAGTAATACTATCTCTGTAGAGATGAGTTCGCTAAGGAGGTCTCTTCTGGGTTTTTACCTTGGCTTTCGGCAGGGCGAGATAGAGAGGCCGGCTAGCGAAGATTCCACTCCCCTCCTTTTCACCATTACCCCTGGGGAGACGGCAGCGACCATCGCCACTCGGCTAGAGAGAGCAGGGCTTATCGGGGATGCGTTACTGTTCCGGCTTCTAGTGCGATATCGAGGGGTGGATGGCCAGTTGGAGGCCGGCGACTATCAGTTGCGCCCCAATATGAGCCTGGAAGAGATCGTCGATCTCCTTCAGCATGGTCGCCCCTCTGAGGCAACGATCACTATCCCCGAGGGGTGGCGGGCCGAGGAGATAGCAGAGATGTTGGAGGAGAGAGAACTGGTCGAGGCTGAGGAGTTTCTGAGAGCGGTGCGAGAGGGGGAGTTCGAATACGATTTTTTGAGCGATCGGCCGGAGGGTATCTCTCTGGAGGGGTATCTCTTCCCTGACACCTATAGCATCCCTCCAGATTGCCAGACTGCGCAGATCATCGATATGATGCTTGCCAATTTCGGACGCCGCTTCACGCCGGAGATGCGCCAAGAGGCGGCCAGGGGGGGGATGAGTATCCATGAGGTGCTCACCATAGCCTCCTTGGTGGAAAGGGAGGCTAGAATCCCAGAGGAGCGGCCCATCATCGCCAGCGTCTACCTCAACCGCCTAGAGGCTGGCTGGCTCTTGGAGTCCGATGCCACAGCCCAGTACGCCCTGGGCTATCAAGAGGGGACGGGACAATGGTGGAAGAGTCCCATATCCCTGGGGGAGATGACCCAGATCGATTCGCCCTATAACACCTACCTTTACCCCGGGCTGCCGCCGGGACCCATCTGTAACCCCGGCTTGGCTTCCATCCAGGCGGTCATCAACCCGGCGGAGACCGACTACATGTTCCTCTACCATAAAGGCGATGGCTCCCACGCCTTCACCAAGACCTATGAGGAACACCTGGAGAACCAGAGGCGGTATGGGGAGTAGGTGGCCCTTATGCTTTCTGCTTTCCGCTTTGGCCTTGGTGGGCTGCACCGTCACCAAGCCTATCATCAAGATCGGGCTGGTGGCCCCTTTCGAGGGGTTATATAGGGATGTGGGTTACGATGCCCTCTACGCTGTCAAGTTGGCTTTGGGGGAGTGGAACGAGGCGGGAGGGGTCGAAGGGTATATGGTGGAGTTGGTGGCCCTCGATGATAGCGGAGACCCGGCTCAGGCACCGGGACGGGCTTCCGAACTGATCCTGGACCCTCTTGTGATCGGTGCCATTGGCCATTTCGATGACCAGACCACTCTGGCTGCCTCGCCGGTCTATCATGAGGGGGGGCTAACCCTCATGGCTCCTGCCGTTACCGCGGGAGGCCTCGAAAATTACCCCTCCGTCTTCCGACTGGGTGCTAGTGAGGAGGTTTTGGGCAGGGCAGCCACTCTTTTCGCCTGGGAGGAGTTGGGGGCTCGCCGTCTCGCCGTCATTGACGAGGGGAGCGGTCTGGTTCAGGCTTTCGTGGCCGCGGCTGAAGGTCTAGGGGTTGCAGTTCTATCTTACCAGGATGTCGAAAGTCTGAAAAAGGATGTTGGTTTCGACCTCCTATTCTTTGGCGGCCGCTCTTGGGAGGGAGCCACGCTCCTTCTCAGGCTACGAGGGGCGGGGATAGAGGCTCCCTTGATGGGTTGCTTTAACAGGCCTTACCTTGCGAGATGGGCTGGGGAGGTAGCCAAAGGTACCTTATATGTCACCTCTGCTCTCTTAGTAGATGACCCCCGATTCACAACCGGCTATCGAGGGTTGGCAGGTACCGATCCAGGGCCCCAGGCGGCCTTGGCCTACGATGCTACCCATCTGCTCTTGGCAGCCTTAGAGAGGGCTATCGAGAACGATGGTCGGCCCACGCGGGAGGGGGTTCTCGCCGCCTTGAGAGACCAGGCCTACCAAGGGTTAACCGGCCCCATCGTCTTCAATGAAAAGGGCGAGCAGATCGACCCCCCGATAGGGGTCTATGTGATCGATGAAAGTGGTTATCCTGGGAAGAGGCTAAAGTAGGAGGGAGTCGGATGAACCTTGAACAAAGGTTGGCCAAGTGGGCTAGAGTGGAGATGACCTACGATGCCCGGGGGTTGCCAGAGAGAGACAAGCGTTTCTTACAAAAACTGATCGAAGCCTCGCGATATATGGACGAGGCTTTCTGGTGTCAATCTTGGAGCGGTGCGGTGGAGGTTCGGGATCGGCTGCGAACATCGGATAACGCAAAAAGCCTGCTACGATTAGTTAACATCATGGCCGGGCCCTATGATCGTCTGGAGGAGTTCGAGCCCTTCATGGATGTGCCTCCCATGCCCTTAGGTGCTGGCTTCTACCCAGATGATCTGACCAAGGAGGAGTTTGAGAGGTACCTGACAACTCATCCAGAACAGAAGGAGGCCCTTCTAAACCCTTATACTGTGGTGAAGCGAGAGGGAGATAGCCTAAACGCCGTGCCCTATCACGAGGAGTATAGGGAGTTTGTGGAGCCGGCCTCGCGTCTCTTAGAAGAGGCGGCGGAACTAACCGATAACCGCTCCTTGAAGAGATACCTCGCCAGCCGTGCCGAAGCCCTCCTGACCGACGACTACTACCAGAGCGACATAGATTGGATTAACCTCCAAGATAACGACTACGATATCATCATCGGCCCCTATGAGTTTTATGAGGATAGACTTATGGGGGTCAAGGCGGCTTACGAGGCTACTGTGGAGATCGTGGATCGGGAGGAGAGCCATAACCTAGAGGTCTATATCCGTTACCTGGATGACCTGGAGAGGAGTCTGCCTTATCCTGAAAAGTATAAACGCTCTATTGAAGGGCTCAAATCCCCATTCGTGGTGGTGCGGGACATCTACCGTGGAGGTGAGATTCGAGCGGGGATACAAGCCAGCGCGGCCAACCTGCCCAACGACCCCCGGGTTCATACTCAGTATGGGACTAAGAAGACTTTCTGGAAGAATATGATAGAGGCATACTTAAAACATATATCCTTTGCTGTGGCTAGGGAACTGATCGTCCCTGAGCAGTTTGAACTGCTACCACGCCAGCCAGACATCGCCCTAACCCTTTTCCACGAAGTCGCCCACGCTCTGGGTCCCCGCTGGGTTATACAGGTGGACGGCTCTAAGATCCCTCTCAGGGAGGCCCTGAAAGACCGTCTCTCGGCTTTAGAGGAGGGGAAGGCCGATGTCGTGGGCCTCTACTGCTTGGGGTATCTCCTGGGGGAGGGGATAATCCCCCGCGAGCATGAAAGGGAGTACTACGTTAGAGATCTGGCTACCAATCTGAGGGGCCTCCGCTACGGCCTAGCAGAAGCCCATGCCTTGGGGAGGATGTGTCAAGTCAACTACCATCTGGAAAGTGGCGCGATTTTCTACGATGAGGCCTCAGCCCGCTTTGGGGTCGATTTCGATAAGATAGCCTCCTCGGTTGTCGACCTAGCGGAGATCATCTTAACCTTGGAGGCCACGGGCGACTATGAGGGTACAGGAAAGTTCTTCCAAAAGTATGGCCAGATGCCAGAAATGGTGAGGAAAGCGCTAGGCTGTACAGAGCATATTCCGGTGAGCCTGGAACCAGTCTACAAGGTATTGTGGGAGTGAAGAATGATTCTTGGATGGCAGGAGGGTGGAAATGGAGATCAGGGAACTCAAACCGGACGAACTGAGATGCATCTGCGACCCCAGTGAGTTCGACTTCAAGTCTACGGCGGAACTGCCAGAATTGACCGAGATCATCGGGCAGGTGCGGGCCACGCGGGCCATCGACTTCGGGGTGGATATCCCTTGCTACGGTTACAACATCTTCATCATAGGCCCCACGGGCTCCGGCAAAACCACCACCGTTCACGCCTTTCTAGAGGAGCGGGCTCTGGCTAAACCAGTTCCCGACGATTGGTGCTACGTGAACAACTTCGAAGACCCCTACAGGCCTCACGCCTTTCGCTTGCCGCCCGGTGGAGCGTCCAGTCTGCGTGAGGATATGGAGGAACTGGTCAAGAATCTACAGGAGGAGATCCCTCGGGCCTTTGAAAGCGAGGAGTATGAGCAACACAAAGCCCAAATCACCAGAGAGTTAGAGGAGAAGCGCGCCGCCCAACTGAGAGAGTTAGAGGGGTATCTAAAGGAACAAGGCTTTGCCCTCCTGCGAACACCGGTGGGCTTCATCATCGCCCCGGTTATCGAAGGGCAGGTCTTGACCGGAGAGCAGTATGAGAAACTCGATGAGGGGACGAAGAAGGCTCTAGAGGAGCGAAGGCCAGAGTTACAGAGGGAACTGGAGAAAGGCCTGCGCGAGGTGAGGGATCTGGAGAAGAAAGTCAGGGCTCGATTGCGCGACTTGGACAAGGAGATCGCCGAATTCGCCATCGGGCACTTTTTCGAGCCCCTTAAGGGAAAATATAGCCAGCACCCGAAAGTTATCGCCTTCTTGGATGAGGTACGCCGGGATGTGATTCGACAAGTGGATGCTATCAAGGCCGCTCCTCAAGCACCGGAGGAAGCACCAGGGCCCCGTACCACACCCTTGCTCGCTCCCAGATCCCCCTTCGACAACTACCGGGTTAACGTCCTAGTTGACAACTCCCGTCTTGAAGGGGCACCGGTCATCTTGGAGACCAACCCTACCTACAGCAACTTGATAGGTCGGATCGAGCACCGGGCTCAGTTCGGCGCTCTGGTGACCGATTTCAACATGATAAGAAGTGGAGCCTTGCATCGAGCCAACGGCGGTTATCTGATCGTCGATGCCAGGGCCATCCTGCGGCAGCCTTTGGCCTGGGAGGCTTTGAAGAGGGCCCTCAGGAATGAAGAGATCAAGATAGAGGAGCTGGCTCAGCAAATAAGCCTCATATCTACAGTGGGCTTGGAGCCAGAACCGATCCCCCTCGAGGTAAAAGTAGTGCTCATCGGAGATCCCCTCACCTACTACCTCCTCTACGCCTATGATGAGCAGGTGCAGAAACTGTTCAAGGTGAGGGCCGACTTCGCCCCAGATATGGACCGCACGCACGAGAATATGATGAAATACGCTCTCTTTGTTGGCGCTCGGTGCCAAGAGGAGAACCTATGCCATTTCGACCTAAGCGGCGTGGCCAAGGTGGTAGAATATGGCTCCCGTTTGGCCGAGCATAAGGAGAAATTGACCACCCGCTTCGCCCACATCGCCGATATCGTTCGGGAGGCCAGTTATTGGGCCAGCCAGGAGGGGAGTGACCTGGTGACCGCCGCCCACGTTCAGCAAGCGATCGAGGAGAAGGTCTATCGCTCCAACCGGATCGAAGAGAGGGTTCGAGAGTTGATCGAGGAGGGGACCCTCCTGGTGGACACGGAGGGCGAGGTGGTGGGCCAGGTGAACGGCCTCTCCATCGTCTCCCTGGGAGAGTACGATTTCGGCAAGCCCTCCCGCATCACGGCCAAGACCTACCTGGGGAAGGCCGGGGTGATCAATATAGAGCGAGAAGCGGAATTAAGTGGCCGGATCCACAATAAGGGGGTGATGATCCTCTCTGGCTATCTGGGTGGCAAGTACGCCCAGGATAAGCCCCTCAGCCTCTCGGCCAGCCTCTGTTTCGAGCAGTCCTACGAAGGGGTGGAGGGGGACAGCGCCTCCTCCACGGAACTCTACGCCCTCCTCTCTTCTCTCTCTGGCTTCCCCTTGAAACAGGATATCGCTGTCACCGGCTCGGTCAGCCAGCAAGGGGAGATCCAGCCGGTGGGAGGGGTGACCAAGAAGATCGAGGGTTTCTTCGATGTCTGCCGGGTCAAAGGGCTCACTGGCGACCAGGGGGTGATCATCCCCGAGCAGAACGTGAGGAACCTGATGTTGCGGGAGGATGTCGTGGAAGCGGTGGAGAAGGGTCAATTTCATATCTATCCCGTGAGGAGTATCGACGAGGGGATCTCTATCCTCACCGGACGGGAGGCTGGAGAACGTCTGTCAGATGGCACCTACCCCCCCGGGACCGTCAACTATGAGGTAGATAAGCGGCTGCGAGAACTGGCGGAGAGGCTCAAGGAGTTTCGCGAGGAAATGGAGGAGACCTAAGCATTCGAGAGAAGGTCGAGATGCGGGTTCTGATGCTCTCTTGGGAGTACCCTCCCCACATAGTAGGGGGGTTGGGGAGGCACGTGGCGGATCTTCTCCCCAGCCTCGCTGCCCAGGGGGCGGAGGTGCACCTCCTCACCCCTCGCTGGGCGGGAGGGAAAGGTGAGGAGAGAAGAGGAAAAGCGACCATCTATCGTATCGATCCTCCGGCCGTGGAGGCGGGGAGCCTCTTCACCACCGCTTGGCAGACGAACCTGGCTTTGGAGGAGCACGCCGCTCTTCTGCAGGAAAGAAAGCCTTTTGACATAATCCATGCTCATGACTGGCTGGTGGGCTTCGCAGCCTGCTCGCTCAAACGCCATTACAAGATACCCCTTCTGGCCACCATCCACGCCACGGAGCGGGGTCGGGGGCATGGTTTACATAACGACTTACAGCGAGCCATAAACGATGTGGAGTGGTGGCTCACCTACGAGGCCTGGAGGGTGATCTGTACCAGCGACTTCATGGCCCAGGAGGTGAAGGGTTTCTTCAACGTGCCAGCGGATAAGGTGGATGTTGTTCCTAACGGGGTGCATTGGGAGCGTTTTTGTAGGCTAGAGGAGGAAGATCTAACCGCTTTTCGTGCTCAGTTCGTTGCCCCAGAGGAGAAGATGATCCTCCACGTGGGGCGGATAGTCCACGAGAAGGGTCTACACCTCCTGGTGCAGGCGGCTCCTAAGGTATTGGCTCAACATAAAGCGAAATTTGTGGTCGTGGGCACCGGGGACCTGCTGGGGGGTTTGCGCCAGCAGGCTCAGGAGTTAGGCGTGGGACGCAACTTCCATTTCACTGGCTTCATCCCCGACGAGGATCGAGACCGCCTCTACAAGGTGGCCGATTGCGCCGTCTTTCCCAGTCTTTACGAACCCTTCGGCATCGTGGCCTTAGAAGCGATGGCCGCTCGAGTGCCAGTGGTAGTTTCCGAGGTAGGGGGGCTGAAAGAGGTGGTGAAGCATGGTGAGACGGGGATCACCGTCTATCCCAACAACTCAGACTCCTTGGCTTGGGGCATCCTCCACACTCTAGAGCACCCCCGATGGGCGGAGATGAGGGTGGAGAACGCTTATCGGATGGTAAAGGAAGAGTACGGTTGGGATCGGATCGCGCGGCGGACTATCGAGATCTACAGGCGAGTGGTCGAGGAGCGAGAGGCTAGTGATTGGTGAGGAGTGACCTTTGCAACATGTTTTCATCGCTATAGAGGGAGCCATCGGGGTGGGGAAGACCACCTTGGCTCGCCTCATCCAGGACGAATTCGAGGCCGAACTCCTCTTGGAGGTCTTCGAGGAGAACCCCTTCCTCAAGGATTTCTACCAGGATAGGGAGAGGTACGCCTTCCAGACCCAGATCTTCTTCCTCTTAAGCCGGTATCGTCAGCAGCACGAGGTCGTCGAAGAGACCTTGAAACATTCTTCTCTCATCAGCGACTACACCTTCGCTAAGGATAGCCTCTTCGCTCATCTGAACTTGAAGGGCGATGAACTGCTCATGTACGAGAGTGTGCACGCCGCCTTGGCGGAGAAGATCCCTCTGCCCGACCTGGTCGTCTATCTGCGGGCCGAGACCGATGTCTTGATAGAACGGATCGCCTTCCGGGATCGCGTCTACGAGCGAGATATGGACAGGGACTATATCGATGCCCTAAACAGGGCTTATGAGGAGTTCTTTCTCACTTATGACCATAGCCCGGTCCTGGCCATAGATACCAACAGCATCAACATCGTGCGCAACAAGGAAGATCTGGCCTACGTGGTAGGGCGGATTCATGCCGCGCTGGCGGGGGTTCGTCAGCCGCGGCTGCCGGAAGTGGAGTGAGACGGGAGTAAAACGATGCAAAGCGACTATTGTGTGGTAATAGGAGACATCTCCAAATCCAGGGAACTGAGGGATAGGGCTGCCATTCAAGAGCGGTTCAAAGCGGCCATTGAGGAGATAAATCAGAGGTTCACGGATTTCATTGTCTCTAGGTTCTTGGTCACTATTGGAGACGAGTTTCAAGGGGTGTTGAACGATGTTGCCAACAGCTATGATGTCATAGTTGCCATGCGAGAACTACTCTATCCAGTTCAATTTGTATTCGGCGTAGGTGTTGGAACGATAACTACCGAGATTGCACCTGAGGCCATCGGCATGGATGGGCCAGCCTTTCACAACGCTAGGGCGGCATTGGAAGAGGGCAAGGAGGAGGGATACGAGGTACGCTATCGCGGATTGGGTGAGCCTTTCGATTATCTAATAAATGCAATGCTAGTGCTCATCGAGGCATTGAAGCGTAGGTGGACTGAACGTCAATTCAAGGTTATCAGTATTTACCGTCAAACGGGTAGTCAAGCAGAGGTTGCACGGCGGCTGAAGGTTAGTCGTGCAGCTATCAGCCAAACGCTGGCCGCTGCTGGCTGGGACGCCGTTGCTGTCGGAGAGGACGCCTTGAGGAGGCTGCTGTCCACAGGTGTTCAGAAATCGTTCTGATGTACCTCTTGTTAAGCCTAGGGGGTTAACAATGGCTATGTTAACCTCTGGAGGTTAACATTATGGTTCTCAACCTCTAGAACTTAACAAGTGCCTACGGACTCGTTGAATGATACTAGAATGGTGAATTCATCCGGGACATGTTGGAACTAACTTCGTTAGACCTGACAGCCATTTATGGTTTGACGCTAGCCTACATCGTTGCTCGCTATCTCCTACCGCAACGTGAAGTTGGTGATGATGGTGGTACCATGTGGTTGCTGATAAGACGTAATTTGCTGACCCTGCTTTTGTGTTTATTATTCACCATCTTCTTCCTTTCACTTTCGTGGTTCATTGGCCTAGTGGCTTTGACAGTGCTTCATACCCTAATTGACGCGGTCATTACGAGGGTCCAAAAGAGGTGGAAGGACTTTGCGTTTCAATTTACGATCGTAGAACCTATGATTCATCTCATCGCGATATTTACCCTCTGGATAGTTGTTCGAACAATAAGGCCATCTCTGGGCATCGCATTTCACCCCAGGCTCGACATGGCTCTCATTAACCGGGCGCTTCTATATGCCAGCGGCTATATCTTTGTCCTCGAAGGCGGTACTGAGATTGTTAGAGGGGTCTTGCGTCCCTTGCAAACTGCAGTAAGAGGTGAAGTGACAGCAGCTCCCAAATCGATTTCGCCAGAGGAACTTGGGACTGGAAAAATCATTGGAAACTTGGAACGCTTTCTCATTCTTACGCTGGTCATTCTTCAAGAATATACCGCTATCGCCTTTGTGCTGACCGCTAAGTCGGTGGCCCGCTTCAGGGAATTGGATAAACGAGAGTTTGCCGAATACTATCTCATTGGAACATTGACGAGCACGCTGGTTGCTATTATCGTGGGCCTTTTGCTTAGTGTATTGCCAACTACGATCTAATAGAGACTGCCGGCATACTTTCTGGGATTGGGGGTAGATGAGGAAGTTCATCGCCGTAGCGGGTAATATGGGGGTGGGGAAGTCCACCCTTACCGGGCTTCTGGCCCAGAAGTTGGGGTGGAAGCCCTACTATGAAGCGGTGGCCGACAACCCCTATCTGGCTGACTTCTATAAGGATATGAAGCGGTGGAGCTTTCATTCCCAGGTTTTCTTCCTCTCCCGCCGGCTATATGACAGCCTGCGCATCCTGAAGGACCCAGAGCCGGTGATCCAAGACCGTTGCATGTACGAGGATGCGGAGATCTTCGCCCGCAACTTATATCTACAAGGGCATATGCAGAAGAAGGATTGGCAGACCTACTGGGAACTATACAAACTGATGAGGGAACTGGTCCCTGCGCCGGAGTTGATCATCTACCTGCGGGCCTCGGTGCCCACCCTCTTGCAGAGGATCAACCATCGGGGGCGAGATTACGAGCAGGGTGTCTCCGTTGACTACTTGGAGCAACTGAACCGTCTATATGAGGAGTGGGTCGAGGGTTTCAGCCTCTGTCCCACGCTCATCATCCCCGCCGACGAACTCGATTTCGTGAAACACGAAGCCCACCTAGAACAGATAGCCGCCTGGCTCAGTTATAAGGCCCTACCGGAGTTCTTCAGGACCAGGCCAGCCTCTGTCCGTCGGCGGCGAGGCCGAAAAGTGCCCAAGGCCCAGCCGCCGCTGCCGGGGGTAGAGTGGAGGCTGCAAACGACAAGGAAGTAGCCCTAGCCCCTGGGATCGAATTGGAGGTGACCCTACTAGCGGCCAACTGTCCATAGGTTTTGAGTAGAAAACGGTCTATCTTCAGGCCAATAGAGGAGTCTGATGGAGGCGAGTACAAGATGATAGATTTGTCCATTAACAAAGAACAGTTGGAAAGAACCGTGCAGCGGGCGCGAGAGCGCAAGATCATCATGCCCACCTTCGCGCAGATGAAGGACCCTTCGCTGATCCCCGATGGGGTCAAGGCGCAGCTCAAAAGCATCGGTCTGTGGGAGGTGGACTCGCTCAACCTGTTCCGCATCACCTGGAAGAACGAGCCGGTCGCTCACGGTGGCGGCTTCGACGGCGTCAATTACCTGGAACTCCCCAAGGAACTCACGGGGGTTGAGGCGCGCATCATCGCGCTGGTGGGCAAGTGGTTCCCTACCGGATCCCATAAGGTGGGCGCTACCTTTGGCTGCCTGGTGCCTCGGTTGGTCACTGGCCAGTTTGACCCCACCTACCAGAAGGCGGTCTGGCCCTCCACCGGGAACTACTGCCGTGGCGGTGCCTACAACGCGACGCTTTTGGCCTGCGAATCCATCGCCATCCTCCCTGAGGAGATGAGCCGGGAGCGGTTCGAGTGGCTCTCCAATTTCGCCGGTGAGGTCATCGCCACCCCTGGCTGCGAGAGCAACGTCAAGGAGATCTTCGACAAGACCTGGGAACTACGGGAGACCCGCGAGGACATCGTCGTCTTCAACCAGTTTGACGAGTTCGGCAACCATCTCTGGCACTACGAGGTCACCGGTCACGCGATGGAGGAGGTGTTGCAGCAGGAGATGAGGCCGCAGGACGTCTACCGAGGCGTGGTACTGACCACCGGCTCGGCGGGCACCATCGGCTGCGGCGACTACATGAAAGAGATCTTCCCTACCAGCAAAGTGGCCGCCAGCGAGGCCCTCCAATGCCCCACGCTGCTCTTGAACGGTTACGGCGGGCACCGCATCGAGGGCATCGGCGACAAGCACGTCCCCTGGATCCACAACGTCAAGAACACCGACCTGGTGATGGCCATTGACGACGAGGCGTGCATGAGCCTGGTGCGGTTGTTCAACGAGCCGGCCGGTCGCGCCTACCTGGTGAAGCAGGGCGTGCCGGAGACGCTGGTTGGGCAACTGGACCTCTTGGGCATCTCCAGCATCGCCAACGTGCTCTCTGCAATCAAGTTCGCCAAGTGGTACGAGTTGGGCGAGCAAGACATCGTGCTGACCGTCTTCACTGACTCCATGGAGTTGTACCAGAGTCGCCTGCAGGAACTGCGCGAGGAGCACGGCAAGTACACGGAAATCGACGCAGCGGCCGACTACCACCGCTACCTCTTGGGCTGCACTGTGGACTACGTGGAGGAACTGGGCTACTGGGACCGCCGGCGCATCCACAACCTCAAGTACTTCACCTGGGTCGAGCAGCAGGCTAAGACCTACGAGGAAATTCAGGCCCAATGGTACGCCCCCGATTATTGGAGCGGCATCCACCGCCAAGTCGAGGAGATTGACGCCCTGATTGAGCAGTTCAACGAGATGACGGGGCTGCTCAGGGGGGTAGAATAGGGAAGAGTGATCCTCGCTGCCCGCGAGAAGGTGAGGCGCCGGGCTTGACCTGACAGGATAGAGCCAGCGACTAGAGCAAACGATGGCTGATCCGCAAGAAGCATATCGCAGAATGAAAGACGACCTACAGAAGGTACTGACCTTGCCCCTGGAAGGCAGGGAGGAAGAGTTCTGTGACTTTCTAGTCGGCTATCTCATGGTGAAACATGGATATTCTGAGGACAAGGCTCTTAGATTGGTCAAAGGCAATGAGCACGCTATCCTCGTCATGCTCCTGGAAGAAGATGAACCCCTACTAGGCTAGAGCGGCAGTAGAGAGGGCAAGCAGAATGAAAACTCATGGGGAAGAGATTCTCGTGTTCTTGGAGAGGGAGAAGAGCGGATATTGTGACGATTGCCTGGCGGAGAAATTAGGGATTCAGCCAAGGCAACAGGTCAATGCGATTTGCAGAAGGCTGGCCGAGGAAGGCATAATCGCTAGAGAGAGGGCGTGGTGCAATAGATGTGAGAGATGGAAAATTCATAACTATCACTTGCGGAGGGCAAGACCACCACGTGAGGAAGCAAGGCCTGAAGCCCCTAGGCCACCCGAACCAGACTCGAAGGGGTTTGAAAAGCATGTGAAGGTGTATTTTGAGAGGGAACTTTCCACAAACCTGAGCAGTAGAGTACCTTTGAGGGTGGGAAAGAATTTGGAGCACAAGTTTGATCTCGTGTCCTCAGATGGGAGCATCGTGATTGAGTGCAAGAGCTACACTTGGACTAGGTCTGGAAACTGGCCATCTGCAAAAATCGCACACGCAAACCAGGCCCTTTTTTACCTGAGTCGTGTGAAAGCAGCCCGCAAGTTGCTGGTGATGCGGAAGGATCTGAACAGTAGGGGCGACAGTTTAGTCGAGACCTACGTGAGGCGTTACCAAGGGCTCATGGATGATGTGGAGATTTGGAGTTTTGTGGTTGGGGAATCTGCTCAAGACACCGAGCAAGGAGAATGAGGGCCGCAGGGAGTATTTGGTACAAACAACTGTATGGCTTGCAGTATGTTATTGATGGCGTCATGCGCAACCGATAAGGCAGGCACAGCCTGTTCTGACATCAGTAGGCCAGGGAAACCTGCCCTACTGATTATCACCCCAACTTTGCGCGCAATCTAGCCCAGGTGGTCACGATGTGGATCCAGAGCGGGGTGAGGTGGCCCACTATCTTCCCCTGAGCCAGGCTCTCCAAGAAATCCTCCTGGCCGTTGAAGGGGGGCATCTCTACATAGGCTCGTCCTATCTCGTAGGCGGTGTGGGCGTCGCTCCCCGCGGTGATGGGTAGCCCCTGGGCTTGGGCCAAAGTCTGGGCCTTACGGTTGTCGCTGGGAAAAGTAACCCGGGAGTTGAAGCCCTCTAGAAAGTCGAGTTCGTCTAGGATGTCGAGGAGGGCTATCCGACCCATGGCCGAGCGGCGCAGCCGATCCAGGGGGTGAGGCACCCCGACCAAGCCTCTCTGCTCCCTGATGCGAGCCATAGCCTCCTTCGGTGTGAGCCCTCCTGGTATCTCCTCTTTCAGGAAGAAGCCTAATATCTCTCCCTTCGTGGTATCTATCTCCTCTCCCACGATCACTAGGAAGGGCTTGTCCCCCGGCCTGGCAAGTACCGGGGCAGGCTGGCACGTGGTAGGCCAGGGGGCTATCTCTTTGAGAGCCAGGGCGCCAGCGATGGTGTTATGGTCGGTGATGGCTACCCCGTCCAAACCCCGCCGCCGACAGGTCTCCATGATAGTCTCCAGGGAGAGAGTGGCGTCTTCTGAGTAGCAGGTGTGTACATGCATATCAACTTTCATAGCCTAGCCCTTCGAAGAACCGTTTTCGGAAGAGGAAAAGGGCCACCAGGCCCAGGATGGCTCCGAACCAGAGGGTAGAGAGCCGGATGAGGAGAGAGGCGGCCACGGAGAGACTTTTACTGGCCCCAGTGAGAAAGAGAGTCAACCCCGCAAGGCTGGCATCGGTCACCCCCAAGCCACCAGGCACGAAGGAGACAGCCCCTAGGATGGCCGAGGAGGCGAAGATGAAAGAGGCTTGCAAAAGAAGCGAGGGGGTCCCGGGGAAGCCCAGCCCGGCCAGGACTAGATAGAAAGCCACACATTCGCTGCCCCAGGAGAGAAAACCGAGGATCACGGCCCATAGCAGGTTTCGAGGGGTTAGAAGCACATAGGCGCTCTCGTAGAGGTTGTCCAGTTCTCGCGCTAGGCGGGAGATGAGGGGCAACCCTTGGCTCCATCTCAAGAGGCGTAAAGCCAGGGGTCGGTACTCGACCATGACCACCAGGGCTAAAAGCAGGAGAGCCACGATAAAGACGACCTCCCGGCCTAGGCGATATACTATTAGCCCTGCTGTGGCTAAAAGCACCATAGCCATCCCATCGGTGAGTCGCTCGGCCACTACTACGGGAGCCGACTGGCTCATAGGGGTATCGCTCACCTGGGCGAGGAGATAAGACTTGAAGAATTCACCTATCTTGCCGGGGGTGAGCACCATAGTGAAGCCTGAGGCGAAGATAGCCGCGCTATCCAGCCTTTTAACTTCAGCCCCTATCTGGCGCAAGTAGAATTCCCATTTTGCGAAGCGCAAGGCGTAGTTGAAGAGAGTAAGCCCTATGACCAGGGGAAGGTAGTCCCAACGAAAGCGGGCCAAATTCTCCCTCAGGCGAGCCACATCTGCAAAGGCCACCAAGAGGATGATGACCGTGAAACCCAGGAGGAGGCCTAGGGCGATCTGGGATCGCAGCCTTTGTATAATCGGCGTCCTCTCTGATGGAGCCTCCCCATTTGTGGAAGGAGCAGCGGAGGGGCTGCTCCTCATAATAGGCGAGGGCCGTTCCCCAGTGGGGCCGTTACCAACCAACAGGCTTTTCCTTGTGTATTGATTTTGTAGCCATTATTCCAAATACAAACTTCTGAGGAGGAGAGGATAAATAGTATCGGCGATTATCTGATGGCCCTCATCGTTGGGATGAGCATAGTCGAGGAGTTGACTTTCTTTGCAACATAGGGGGTAAACATCAGCCACAGGGTAGCCGAGGTTGCGAACCAAGGAAGCGGCTTGCCCCACATCTTCCAGGAAATAGGCTCGGTCGGGGTTCTCAACACCCCGGTGAAGTGTGACCAAGATGGCTTGGGGGGCAAGGGTGGCGAGTT
>DMLA01000164.1:15492-18924 GCA_003453555.1 Chloroflexota bacterium
ACATATTCGTCCCAATTGGCAAGTACATCGGGGGCCTTGGCCCCATTGATGCCAGCATTGATGATGGTGGCTCGGTTGCCCAACCTTTCTTGCAGGATTTGAGCAAAGTTGTTTTCTGTGTAGTCAGCGAGGGTCACGCTGTCGCCAAGGAGGAGGATCACAGGGCGGGATTTGGGGGCATCAGTCTTTATGAGCAATAGAACCAACAAAGCGATTAGGCACAGGGTTTTGCGTTTCATGGCCAACTTCATTATACGATGCTTTGTCAATAAATAGAGGGGAAGCCTATGGATCACAACGAAGCCGAAGAGATACTCAACAACTCAGATCTCCGAGAGCGGTCTTACACCGAGAACCTGGCTGTCATCAATTATCAGATACCCGATATACGTACCGATACTCACTCTCTCGTGGGTGTCAGTTGGCCCTCGTACCGTTCTCGGAAGAGCGCTCCCCATTCCGTCTCTTCCAGCATCTTTTTGGCGCGTTTCTTCCCGTGGAGGGGATACCAATAAGCGTTGTGGTAGAGGTTAGAGGCCAGATAAGTCCAGGGCACCAAAGGGGAGCGGGTGAGGAGTCTCTCGAAGGGCTTCAGGATGCCATGATATATCATCTTCTGGCCCCGGCTGGCGAAGGTCTCCCCCGTGGAGAAACGCCAATTCTCCTCCGCTGCATCCTTATCACCCACGATCTCGATCTGGCGGGGATCGCCGACGCCTAAGCCCTTCTCGTGGGCCAGGCGGATGAACTTCAAAGAGAGAGGGTCGAAGCCCATTATCTTGGCCGCCGCGGCGTCGATAGCCACCTGATCAGCGCTGGCCAGGATCACGTTCTTTACATGAGGACGCATGGCCCGGGGTCCAGGCCCATCTCCAGCGAAGGTGCCGTCCATGACGGCAAAAAGCCCGGTGTGGATATCTCGCTGGATGGTGAGAAGGTCTACCAGCGTCTCGTGGATCACGCTATGGGTCCAGTGGCGCCGCTCGCTCAGGAGCCCACCGAAGGCGTTCTTCATCGCTCCGGTCATGGTGGTGAAGACGTGGGTTTTGGTCTGGGGCAACTGGATGATGTTCTTACCTATGAAGGTCTTGGGGATCTTGACTCCATGGGGGTAGATATCGTGGAGAACGAGGAACTGCTCCTTAGGTTCGTAGACGATCCATTCCACCTGGGGCTCGTAGATATGGAGGTTCTCGATCCCGTACCGCTCGACGACCACTTTATGACGGTTGTTTATCTCTCCCACATAAGCGCTCACCACCACCGTTCGGTTCTGGGCAGCGATGAGGCTTTCTCTAGGATACCCATCATCTAAGAGGGTCTTTATCACCCCCTCCAGTTGCCAGGGGGTCGTAGAGCAGCCAGGGTACCAGATCTGCCAAGAGATGTTGATCTTGAGAAGGGTCTCCTTCTCTTTTGGCAGATTCTCCTGGTAGTTCGCCAGCCGCATAAGCCGGCCATAATCCTCTAACACCCTCTCTGGGCTGGTCCTCAGGATGGCTACCTTCCCTCGGCCGGGGAAATCCTTCTCGATCATTAGCCTCTCCTCATCATGTTGCCTAAAGATACCCAGGAGAGGGGCTTTTGTCAAGCCAGATGTGCCAAAGTTGTTAGGAAGAGATATTCACGATGGTTCACCAGCCTAGACGATCTCAAAGAAGCTATCGCCTCCACAAGTGGAGGGTTATCTTGACTTGGGGCTCAGACGGCCCGATGCGGGCCTGGGTAAAAGGTACGGATTGACCGGATATGGGTTAGATAGTATACTTGATGAGGGTGGCTCTTATGGGAAACGATGATAATTTTGATAATCCCTACCCTTAGGAGTGGCGCTATTCCCAAGCGTGAGGTTACAGGGAGATGAGCAAGATGAAGGGCAGGAGTGTCGAGGGGAGAGGTGAGCAACGCGTGAGGGATTTGGCTCTCCTCAAGGAGATAGGCCGGACTATTAACGCTAGTCTGGAGTTAGAGGAGACCCTGGAGGCGGTCCTAGCCACCACTAGACGACTCATCGATTATACCGCGGCCGAGATCTCTCTCTGGGAGAGAGATAGCCAATCGCTGGTGGTCTGTGCTCAAGCGGGAGACCCCGGTTATACTGCTGAGGCGGGAGGGGTCTATCACCTCGATGAGGGGTATTCGGGTTGGATCGTTCGTCATAGGGAGCCTCTTCTCATTCTCGATGCGGCCCAGCGCACCGATGTGCGGCCCAAGGCCAAAGGAGGGGAAAGGCCCATCGCTTCTTTTGTGGGCGTGCCGCTTCTGGCGGGGGACGAACTGGTCGGCACTCTGGAGTTGGTTAGCCATCAGCCCGAAGCCTTCGACCAGGAGGATTTGGACCTCCTCCTTATCATAGCCCATCAGGCGGCCACGGCGGTAGAGAACGCTCGACTCTATCGTCGCCTGCGGGAGGAGAGAGACAGGCTAGTCCGTGCCCAAGAGGAGGTGCGCCACGAGTTGGCGCGCAGCCTACACGATGGGACGGTGCAACGGCTCGCTTCTTTGGCCATGGGCCTCGAACACGTTAAGCGGCTCTGGCGGGAAAAGCCCCAGGATGTGCCGGGCGAACTGGATTCGCTGCATAAGATGGCCATCAAGGCTGCGGAGGAGGCGAGGGTTCTCCTCTTCGAGTTGCGACCGGTGATCCTAGAGACCCAAGGTCTAGTGCCAGCCTTGGAGGCCTATCTCCAGCAGTTGCCTCGATATGAGGGGTTGGAGTTCCATTTGGACGCCCATGGTTTCGACCGACGCCTCAATAGCCAGGTGGAAAGGACGATTTTCTCTATTGTCCAGGAAGCGGTGAACAACGCTCGTAGGCATGCTGGGGCCCAGAATATACGTCTGGAGTTGATGGAAGAGGAGAAAACAGTGGTGGTGACAGTAGAGGACGATGGGAGGGGGTTCGATGTTGCGGCCACGGAAAAGGCTTATACTGACGGTCACTTCGGCCTCCTCAATATGCGGGAGCGGGCCAGATTGATCGAGAGCGATCTTTCCGTGACCTCTACCCTTGGCCGGGGCACCAAGGTGGTGTTGCGCGTACCGATGGAGGAGTGAAGCAATAAGCGATGGGGAGCGGGCTCATAGAGCGAGCAGAGTCGTTAAAAGAAGAGGGCCTACGCCTCTATCGGCTGGGTGAATACGAGGCTGCCGCTTCTCTCTTCATGGAAGCGGAGGGCCTCTTCGCTGAAGCAGGGGATCTACGAGGCCAGGGGGAGATGCTCAACAATTTGGGCGTCCTTCACCTCCAGGCCCAGCGGTGGGCGGAGGCGCAGAAAGCCTTTGAAAGAGCGAACGAGAGATTCATCTCCGCCGAGGATAACCTCGGTCGAGCCCAGACCTTGGGCAACTTGGGGGAACTCTTCCACAGGTGTGGGCAAAGGGAGGAAGCGGTAGACTCTCTAAAGGAGGCGGCTAACCTCTTGCGGGAAG
>DMLA01000006.1 GCA_003453555.1 Chloroflexota bacterium
CGGGAGAAGGGGTGGGGTCACCCGAGGGGTGGTTATGGACTATGATGATCGCCGCACAGTTGCGCCTCACCGCTTCCCGGAAGAGTTCCCCGACCCTAAGCCAAGCAGTGTGAAGGCTCCCCATATAGATGGTGGATACGCCCAACACCCTATTCTTGGTATCTAGAAAGAGGACGCGCATCTCTTCCTGCTCCAGGGCGCCCATCTCCAAGAGGAGGAGGTCAGCCACATCGGCAGGGGACTTGACCTGAGGTCGCTCCTCGGGGGAGGCGGTGAGCAGGCGGCGGCCTAACTCCAGCGCCGCTTTCACCTGGGCCGTCTTGGCCTGCCCCAACCCTTTAAGAGCGCTGATCTGGGCGAAGTCCGCCTTAGACAGACCTCTCAGTCCGCCGAACTGGGCCAGAAGCCTGCTGGCTAGATTAATGACGTTCTCCCCACCTACCCCGGTGCGCAAGATGATGGCTAAAAGTTCAGAGGTGGAGAGGGCACCTGCGCCATAATGCTTTAGCCTTTCCCGTGGCCGCTCGCTTAGAGGGAGATCCTTGATCCGAGGGTGATACTCGGGTGTGCCTTTCTCCTCCATGGGCTCCTCCTAAAAATCGCTCGCCCCGATAGCCTTCCATAAGGTCAACAGAAGGCTTCTTGAGGGGGAGTGAACTATAGATGGGGAAAGTGGTCTCACCTTACCATGGAGACTGGTCGGGTATGCCGCGTGTAGTCTGGCAGGAGGAGAGGCGACACTATCTGGGGCTCCAGGTTGGCCTCTTTCAGTTGCCGTTCCCAGTCTCGCAAATGCTCCAAGGTTAACTCCCCTAACTCGACTTCCTTAGCCCGCAGAGCAGCCGCCTTGCCGGCCCGCCGCCCATAGACCGTTATCTCCAAAAGGGAGTTCCCCATCAGCCGGTTGCGCCCGTGGACCCCTCCTGCCACCTCACCAGCCACATATAGGTTGGGGATATCAGTCGAACCGTCGGGTTTAATGGCTATCCCCCCGTTTTGATAATGGAGGGTAGGATAGACGAGGATGGGCTCCTTGGTCATGTCGATGTCGAAACGGCCGAATTGACGGACCATAGCCGGCAGGTTGGTTTGGATCGTTCCCGACCCTTTGAGGATATCGATCATAGGGGAATCAAGCCAGACACCCTGCTGCCCCGTAGGGGTGACCACCCCCTTCTTTCGCTCTATACATTCTCGGATGATAGCCGCCGATTCCACGTCCCGTGTCTCCAGGGGGTAGACGAACTGCTCACCTTCCACATTGACCAGTTGGGCTCCCAAGCCCCTCACCTTCTCGGTCACCAGTTGTCCCAAGATCTGCTCAGGATAGGCTGCGCCGGTAGGGTGGTACTGCATGGTATCAATGAAAGCCAGTTTGGCCCCCACCCGGTAGGCCAGAACTAGCCCATCGGCCGTGGCTCCATAATGGTTGGTGGTGGGAAAACCTTGATAGTGAAGGCGGCCTCCTCCACCGCTGGCGATGATCACCGTTTTGGACTTCACCAGACTGTAATCGCCCGTCTCCAGGTTCAGAAGGATAGCCCCGGCTACCTGGCCTTTATCATCCATCACCAACTCCACGACAGGAGCGAACTCCACAACCGAGATTTGACGGTTGCGAACCTCGTCACGCAGAGTGCGCATGATCTCTGCCCCTGAATAGTCGCGGGCGAAATGCATCCGCTTCCGGGAGGTGCCGCCGCCGTGGATGGTCCTCATCGTCCCATCGGGCTCTTTGTCGAACATGCAGCCCAGATCCTCCAGCCATTGGATGACTGAAGGGGCGTCCATCACTAAGGCCTCCACCAACGCCGGGACGTTGGTGAAATGGCCACCACCCATCACATCCAGATAATGGATGGCTGGGGAATCGTTGGGCTTGTCGGCGGCCTGGATGCCTCCCTGAGCCATCATGGTGTTGGCATCACCGAAGCGAAGTTTGGTAGTCAGGATCACCTGGGCTCCGTTCTCCTGGGCCAGAAGCGCCGCCGAGGCCCCGGCACCACCCCCTCCGATGACCAAAACATCACACTCATAGTCCACTCTGCCCAGATCGAAGGCTGCCGCCTCGATATGGCTGCGGCCCTCCAAAAGATCGGCCAATTCGATGGGTGTCCGGTCTCCCCTATTTGGCCCTACCAAGAGTTCCCGCATCCCTCCCTCCACATAATCGGGGTGGAACCGCTTGAGGACCTCTTCTTGCTCTTGGGGGGGGATACGAGGGTGAATTTCCTTGAGTCTTCTCTGGCGTGTGGCCTCTACCTTTCTTATAGATTCCCGCATCTCAGGAGTGTACGACATCTTCATCCCCTTCGCCTTCAAGCGAGCTCGATATCCCTTTCTTCATACCTTTGTCGCAACTGCTCTTCACCCATGCTTTTCAGTTGGGCCAGTTCCTCATCGAACTTGCCAGCCTCGATCTCCTCTATCCGCTCCCGCAGATGTTGCGATTTAGGAGCCAGATACTTACCGTATAGCCGCCGACAGAGGAGGGCCACGTTGTACTGGGCTTCCTCGGCGGGGCAGCGGGCCGCGCAGAGCCCGCACATGATGCAATCGAACGATTTGCTGGCCACAGAAGCGATATCACCCTTCATAGCCTCAGCCATGTAATCCATGACATCTATCTCCTGAGGACAGGCTTTGGTACAGGTCCCGCAACTGAGACAGCGCAAGATCTCGGGGTAGATCTGGAAGAGTTGTTCCGCAGTGGGCTCTAACCCCTCGATATCATAGATCGCCTTCTCGGCGGGGAAGAAGGGGATCTGGGCCAGGTACATCTCCGGCTCCACCACCGTCTGACAGGCCAACGCGATCCGCAGGCGGTAGTCGCCCTTGATGCGATAAACGGTGGCGCAAGCGCCGCAAAAGCCGCTTCGGCAACCGGCTCCCCTTATCAACTTATAACCCGCCCACTCCATGGCCTTCATGATAGTGAGGCTAGAAGGAACCTCGTACTTCTTTCCCATGATATATATGGATATCAACTTCTCGGCCATATTTCGACCTCTCTACACCAAGGCATCGACCTGGGCTAGGATTTGCGTCGGGGTGAAATGGCTCAACTTTATGGCTTTGGAAGGACAGGCCACGGCACAAGCGCCGCACCCTTTGCATAGGACCTCGTTTATAGTCATAACCCCCTTCCTCTCATGAAGGGAGAGGGCATCGTATACGCATACCTCAGCGCAGATCCCACACCCAGAGCAGAGTTCTTCATCTATGATAGAGGTTACGGCTTCCACCTTGACCTGGCCCTGGCACAAGGGTGCCATAGCCGAGGCGGCAGCAGCCTTAGCCTGGGCCACGGTATCTGGTATGTCCTTGGGCCCCTGACAACAGCCGGCCAGATATACCCCGTTCATTACCGTATCCACCGGACGCAACTTTGGGTGTGCCTCCATGAAAAAGCCATCCGCTGAGCGGGGGAGCTTCAAAAGGTTAGCGATCTTTAGAGAATCACGGCGAGGCGTTATCCCTGTAGCCAGAACCACCAGGTCAGCCTCCAACTGAATAGGCTCACCTAGGAGAGTATCCTCAGCCCTAATGACGAGCCTCTCCCCCTTTTTGTATATCTCGGAGGGGTTACCCCGTCGATAGATCACCCCCTCGCCTCTCACCTGATCGTAGAACTCCTCGAACCCTTTCCCATAGGCCCTTACGTCCATATACAAGACCGTCACCCGCGCCTGGGGTAACATCTCCTTAACCAGAAAGGCTTGTTTGGCGGTATACATGCAGCAGATGCGGGAGCAATACTCTTGCCCCACGCTTTTATCCCGAGAGCCCACACACTGGATGAAGACCACATCCTGGGGTTCTTTTCCCTTTACCAGGATCTCTCCTTCCCCAGGACCAGATGAAGAGACGAGTCGCTCGAACTCCAAGCCGGTGATCACCTTCTCATAGACCCCATAGCCATACTCTGGCTTTAACTGAGCGTCGAAGAGATCATAGCCGGTGGCTACGACGATGGTTCCCACTTTGAGCTCTCTTCTGGTGGTTCGGTCGGTAACCTTGACTTTGAAGTTGCCGATATACCCTTCTACGCCGACCACCTCAGCGGAGGTGAGAAGATCGATATTGGGGTGTCCCTCCACCTCCTCGATCGCCTTCGACAGGAGAGGAGTCACAGACTCCAAGTTGGGGAAGGTCTTACCTAGTTGGGCCAAATGTCCCCCCAGACGGGGTTCCTTCTCCACCAGATAGACGAGGAAACCGGCTTTGGCGATATCGAGAGCCGCTTGCATCCCTGCGATCCCCCCTCCTATCACCAAGGCCGCAGGGGTAACATCGGCTCTTCTCTCCTCTAGGGGCTCCAGGAGGAAAGCCTTGCCCACAGCAGCGGCTACCAGTTGTATCGCCTTTCGGGTGGCCTTGTCTTTTTCCCCATGGACCCAACTGCACTGCTCCCTTATGTTCGCCATCTCCAAACAGTAGGGGTTTAAGCCCGCCTCTTGGATGGTACCCCGGAATGTCGGTTCATGCATCATCGGCGAGCAGGAGGCCACGACCACCTTGGTGAGACCGAACTTCTCGATATCCTCCTTTATCAGCGCTTGTCCAGGGTCGGAGCACATATAGGTGTAATCTCTGGCTATGGCTACAGAGGGCAACCCCTGGGCGAACCGGGTCACCGCTTCCACATCCACGGTGGCGGCGATATTCACTCCACAGTGACATACATAGACGCCGATCCTGGGACCCACTTAAAGAGCCTCCACCACCAACTCCATGATATCCATCACCTCTATCTCGCCGGCAACGGTCTTGGCCGCATCCTCTAAGGTGAGGAGACAGAAAGGGCAAGCGGTGGCCAGCACCTCAGCGCCTAGATCCATCGCCTCCTGCACGCGGGTATGGGCCAACCTCTCCTCGGGGTTGGTGCCTTCGGCCCACATCCTCCCCCCTCCCCCTTCGCAGCAGAGGCTCCTCTCCCTCGATCTATCGAGTTCCCTCAGTTCCAAGCCAGGGATGCTCTTGAGTATCTTTCGTGGCTCTTCGAAGATTTTGTTTTGTTTTCCCAAAAAGCAGGGATCTTGGTAGGTGACGATCCTTTTCACCTCTTTGGAGAGGGGCAGTTTTCCCTCGTCGATAAGCCCAGCCACGAATTGGGTATAGTGCTGCACTTTGAAATCTAGGCCTTGGTATTCGTTCTGGAAAGCGTTATAGCAATGGGGGGAGGTGGTGACCATCAGTTCCACAGGATATGGCTCCAAGGTCTCTAAGTTCAGTTCCTGGAGCATCTCGAAGAGACCTGTCTCTCCCACCCGGCGGGCCTCGCTCCCGCAACAGACCTCCTCGTTGCCCAGGATCCCGAAGTCTACATCCGCCTTCTTGAAGGCCTGGACTAAGGCTTTCGCTACCCTCTGAACCCGAGGATCATAAGAAGGGCTACAGCCTACAAAGTAGAGAACCTTCGCACCCTCAGAGATCTCCTTCACCCCCAACCCCTCCGCCCAGTCCGCCCTCTCCTCCTTGGCCATGGTCAGAGGGTTCCCTCGGATAGCTAGGCTCTTCAGCGCGTCTCTGATAGTGGGGGGGATCCGCCCCCCTTCTACTAGGATGCTCCGCATGCCGATCACTATATCGGTGGGGTCCAGCCCCTTGGGACAGCGGAGGGTACAAGTGGCGCAGGTACTACAATCCCATAGTACCTCTTTGCTCTGAAGATCTATATTTTCGTAAACGAGGGCCTCATAGATCAGTCGCCTGATGTTGAAGCGGGTCTTTAGCGACATGGGACAGCCGCCGGTACACCGGCCACACTGGATGCACTCGAAGAGCCTATACGCTTGAGCGAGATCCTGCCCCTCCATCTATATGACCTCCATACAGTTCCTCAGGGTGATTATGGCGGAAGAAGCCGCAGCCTTGGCCTGGGCCACGGCATCGGGTATATCCTTGGGCCCCTGACAGCAGCCGGCTAGATATACCCCCTCCCTTTCTGTATCCACCGGTCTCAACTTGGGGTGTGCTTCCTGGAAAAAGCCGTCGGACGAAGAGGGTAATCTTAATAGATCGGCCAAATTTTCGGCATCTCCCCGGGGAGTGATCCCGGTAGCCAAAACCACGAGATCCGCCTCCAACTGAACGGATTCGCCTAGGAGGGTATCCTCAACCATAACGATGAGTCTCTCCCCTTTTTTGTATATCTCCGCAGGGTTCCCTCTCCGGTATACCACTCCCTCGCCCCTCACCCGGTCGTAGAACTCCTCGAACCCCTTTCCGAAAGCCCTCACATCGATATATAAGACCGTCACCTCCGCATCTGGTATCTTCTCCTTCACCAGATGGGCTTGCTTGGCCGTGTACATGCAACATACCCGGGAACAATACTCCACCCCCACACTTTTGTCCCTCGACCCCACACATTGAATAAAAACTACCTTCTTTGGCTCCTGCCCGTTCAGCGTTATCTTTCCCCTGGTGGGGCCAGAGGCCGAGGAAAGCCGCTCGAATTGGAGGCCAGTGATGACGTTGGGGTAGAGGCCATAGCCGAACTCCGGCTTGAGATGGGCATCGAAGAGATCGAAGCCGGTAGCCACGATGATAGCCCTCACCTCTAGTTCCGTCATCTCCTCTTTTTGCTCGAAATCGATAGCCTCCGCTGCACAAGCCTCTTTACAAGCGGGGATCTTCCCGCAGACACCTCTGGTTATAAAGACACAACGCTCGGGGTCTATGGTCGCCTTCAAAGGTACCGCCTGAGGAAAGGGTATATATGCCGCTCCTCTCTTGCTCACCCCCACATCGAATTCGCTGGTGATCCTCCCTTTGAGTCGACAAGCCTCCACACAGAGGCCACAACCGGTACATCTATCTACATCCACATACCTGGGCTTCTGCTTCACCCTTACCTTGAAATGGCCTATCCCACCATCTACACCTACCACCTCCGCATAACTGATCAACTGGATGTTAGGGTGGCGAGCCACATCTACCATCTTAGGGGTCAGGATGCAGGACGAGCAATCGAGAGTGGGGAAGGTCTTATCTAGTTGGGCCATATGCCCCCCAATACTCGGCTCCCTCTCTATCAGATAGACCAGGAACCCAGCATTGGCGATATCGAGGGAGGCTTGCATCCCTGCGATCCCCCCTCCTATCACTAAAGCCGCTGGCTTTAAGCCTTTGCGTCTAGGTTCCACCTTTATGCCGCCTCTATGGGGAGGCTACCTTTCTCCCAACTCCGTCAGTTCATCCTCCTTGAAGGTAGCCAGGGGTAACTCATCCTCCAGGCTCCTCCCAGGCAGGTAATCGAACATGGCTTGTACCTCCTGTCCCACCGCCCGGAAAATAGTGGTCAAAGGGATATCGCTGGGACAGGCGCTTTCGCACATCCCACAGCCCACACAGGAGGTGACCATGTGATTCAGCCGGGTCAACTGGAAAAGAAGGGTATCGGTGGGCATCTGGATGGCTCCCTTCCGCTGCGCCCACCTCAGGTATCTATCGGATTCGTGTTCGAAGGTGGATGTCCTGAAGAGGCACTCTTTACAGTAACAGATGGGACAAGCCACCGTGCAGTTATGGCAGCGGATGCAGGTGGAAAACTGGGCCAGGAGACTGGGCATATCGACCACCCTCTCGCGGAACTGCGCGAAAATCCTATCCCGCTCCTCGATCCTAGCCCCCACCAATTTTCTGATGACCTCCTCGCGGCCAGTGGCTTCCCCCTCCGTCAACTCTAGCCTCCCGGCCAACTCCTCTTGGGCCTCGATGAGGATCTTCTCACCATCGACGCCGAGGAGGCCGATGGTCAGGGCAGCGTCTTGGGGCATGGGATACTCGCAAATCCGGCATGCAGATCGGAACTGGTACCCCTCATGGGGGAAGAGAGCACCTTCTTTAGCCTCTCGCACCAGTTCCATCGTCGGAGACCTGTCCTCGGAGATGAGTTTGGCGTAATCGGTCACCTCGTAGGTGCCCAGGCAATCGATGCCTATGATCATAAGGTTTTCCAGATGGGCCTGCTGTAACTTGACCAGCTCGATAAGAGCCCTTATCTCACAGGAGCGCAAGAGGGCCCCGATCTTCTCCCTGGGTTTGCCGATGGTCAAGGAGGAGACGAGCCTGGCCGCGTTCACGGGCATCACCGGGGCCAGGGGGTTGGCCTTCTCCAAGCGGGCCGGCTCCTTCACTAGAGCGGGCATAACGGTATCACCAGAAGGAGCCTCAAGAGGGACGAGCAACGCCTCGATGATCTCCTTCTCCAGCAACCCTTTCAAGAAACTCCGCAGGGTCGCCAAGGTGTCGGCCTCTTTGACTTCCAAGAACTTTTTCATCGTCATCGTTCTTGTCCTTTATGACTTTTTAGGTCCCCCAAAGTTCCCTGAGGGGGTTGGGGCCTTTCTCTTTGAGGGTTTCTACCATCTCCGTCACCGTCTCGGCGAAGACTTGCCCTTCGCTGGCGCTGATCCAGCGGAGCCAGACCCGCCCCTCATCGAACCCCATCTGGTGCAGGATATTCTTGAGGATAGCCACCCGTCGCCGAGCCTTATAGTTCCCTTCCTGATAGTGGCAATCGCCAGGATGGCAGCCTCCTATGAGGACGCCATCGGCCCCATCGAGCAAGGGCTTGATGACATAGACCGGATCCACGGCCCCGCTGCACATCATGCGGATGATCCTCACGTTGGGAGGGTATTGGATCCGGGAGGTACCTGCTAGGTCCGCCCCCGTGTAGGCGCACCAGTTGCAGAGGAAAGCCACGATCTTGGGCTCGAAATCTTCGTTCATCTTTGACCTCTCTTATAGCGCGGCATCCATCACAGCCATAACCTGTCTCATCTCGTAGAGGTTCTGCTGGGTGGCACCGTTGGGGCAGGCCATGGCGCAGAGGCCACACCCCTGGCAGAGGACCTCTATCACCTCCGCCACTCGAGTCTCCTCATTGAGCCTTCGGGCGTCGTAAGGGCAGAGGGAGACGCAGAGGCCACAGCCGCTACAGAGCCTCTCGTTGACGGTAGGGATGGTAGCCTTGCCTGCTAGCCGCTCCTTAGCCAAAAGAGAAGCGGCCTTCAAAGCGACCCCGTTGGCCTGGGAGATACAATCGGAGATAGGTTTCGGCCCCTGGGCTAGGCCACAGAGGAATATCCCAGCCACTCCCGAATCCATGGGGGCCACCTTGGGGTTCGCTTCCTGGAAGAACCCATCGTCGTCTAGGGTGATGCCCAGGATCTGGGCCAGCCTCCCGTTCTCGGAGGGGGCTATCCCTGGGCTCAAGACCACTAGGTCGGCTTCCAACCTCAGTTCTTGCTTCAGGAGGGGGTCTTCCACCCAGACTCGCAACCCATCATCTCCCGATGTCACCTGGGGCTTCTTTTCGTAAGGGATAAAAATCACCCCTGCCTGCCTCGCCTGACGGTAGTACTCCTCCCGGAAGCCGTGGGTCATCATATCCCGATAGAGGACGAAGACCTTCGCCTCTGGTTTCATCTCCCTAATGCGGAGCGCATTCTTGATAGCCTGGGAGCAACAGATCTGGCTACAGTAAGGGCGCCCCTCCTCTCGGGAGCCGACGCATTGGATCATCACCACCGTAGTCAACTCTTCTAAACCCTCGTTCCTCGCCAGGCGGGTCTCCAGTTCCCGCTGGGTGACCACCCGCCGATCTTGGCCGTAGAGATATTCGATAGGTTTTGCCTCTTGCCCTCCCGTGGCTATGATGATGGCTCCCTGATCAACGATCGATTCCTCATCGCCGGTCAGGAGAGTAGAGTGGAAACGGCCAACTGAGCCCTCGCAGGAGATGATCTCTGTCTCCTTCAAGACTTTGATATGGGGGTGACTCTCTACCTTTTCTACCAGAGAGCGCAACAACGCTTGGGGATCTGAGCCCCTAAGGGTGTAAT
>DMLA01000027.1 GCA_003453555.1 Chloroflexota bacterium
AAAGGGAGATGGGGTGGGAAGGCGGCTTTGTCCAAGGTGGCCTGGCTGAAGAGCCTGATGGTGGTGAGAAGCCCAGCCAAGGAGAACTGCTTCGCCCGCAAGGCCATCTCCTGAGCCGTCTCGGCGGTGACATGGGGAGGGTTTTGGCCCGCCACTTTTATCAGGAGCACGCCGCGGAGATATTCGATGATTTCCTGGCCGAACTGTTTGGGATCGGCGCCATCAGCGATGGTCTCGTTGATGAGGTCCAGCCCCCGCGATACCTCTCGCGCCGATAGGCTGGCCACAAGGTCGGCCACCGCTTGGGAGGAGGTGGTGCCTAGGATGGTTTGCACTTGGAGGAGGGTGATCTTCTTGTCCCCGTAAGAAGCCACCTGATCCAGGAGGCTATCGGCGTCCCGCATGCTTCCTGTGGCCTGGCGAGCGATCAGTTCCAACGCCTCTCGTTCCACTTCCAGCCCTTCTTGCTCCGCTATCCACTCCAGGCGGCCTATGATCTTCTTCATGGGGATGGGACGGAAGTCGAACCGCTGACAGCGGGAGAGGATAGTGGCCGGTATCTTATGGGGCGCGGTAGTGGCCAGGACGAAATAGGCGTGGGCTGGGGGCTCCTCCAGGGTCTTCAAGAGGGCGTTGAAGGCCGAGGTGGAGAGCATATGCGCCTCATCGATGATGTAGAACTTGTAGCGGGCGTCGCTGGGTGCGAAGTGGATCTTCTCTCTCAGATCCCTGATATCGTCCACTCCCGTATGGGATGCGGCGTCGATCTCGATGAGATCGAGTAATCTCCCTTCATCTACAGAACGGCAGATGAAGCAATCGTTGCACGGCTTCTCTCCCTCCTCAGCCAGGCAGTTCACCGCCTTGGCTAGGATGCGGGCCGTGGAGGTCTTACCTGTCCCTCGAGGGCCGCTGAAGAGATAAGCGTGGACGACCCGCCCTGCGGCCAGCGCGTTCTGGAGAGTGCGGGTCACGTGCTCTTGGCCGATGACTTCGGAGAAAGTGCGGGGACGGTATTTGCGGTATAAGGCTTGGCCGGGCATGGTAACCCAAGTGTATCACCCTCCGCTCAGTTTTGCAACCCTTGAGCCTTAAAATTTCTTGTATTGAGGGGAAGGCTATTGTAGAATAAGTCTTGGAGGTGCGACCTGTCTGGCAAGATTCTGCCCCTCTCTCGGCTTCAAGCGATCGCGCAGCGGTTGCGGGAGGGAGGGAAGAGGTTGGTTCTCACCAACGGCTGCTTCGACCTTCTGCATGTGGGTCATGTCCGTTACCTCGAAGAGGCCAAAAGCCTAGGCGATCTGTTGGTTGTGGGAGTTAATAGCGACGATTCCGTGCGCCGGCTGAAGGGGGAAGGACGTCCCTTGATGCCCCAGGAGGAGAGGGCGGAGATCCTGGCGGCGCTAGAGGCGGTGGACTACGTGGTCATTTTCGAAGAGGATACAGCCGAAAAACTCGTCTCCGCCCTGCAACCGGATCTCTACGTCAAAGGGGGCACTTATACGCTGCAGAACCTTCCCGAGGTTTCAGCGGTGACCCGCTATGGAGGGGAGGTACGGATTTTGTCTTTAACCCCCGGCCTCTCCACCTCTGAATTGGCGGACCGTATCCGGGCCCAATTTAGAAAGAAAGGTTAGCCTTGGAACGAGAGGTTATAGAGACCCCCTCTGCTCCTCCGCGAGTGCCAGCGGGACAGGCCCGCCTTATCGCTCAAGCGGCGATGGTGATCATGTTAGGCCAGGTGGTCAGTCGCGTCCTGGGCCTGGTTCGAGAGACGGTCATCTCTCACCTCTTCGGCGCTAGCGGGTTGGTGAGTGCTTTTCGGACGGCGGCTATCGTCCCCACTATAGTCTATGACCTTCTCGTCGGAGGGATGATTAGCGCTGCTTTAGTCCCTGTGTTCAGCGACTACGTCCATCCCCAGCGGCGCCAAGAACTGGGACGTCTAGCCAGCGCCGTTTTCGGCCTAGCCATAGTGGTTCTTTCTTTGGCGATCCTCCTTCTGGAGTTAGCCGCTCCTCTTATCGCTCGGCTTTTGGGAGGAGGTCTGGGGGCTTCACTTCAGGAAGAGACGACCCAACTGACGCGTATCATCTTGCCGGCGATCTTCTTCTTTGGCCTCTCTGGTGTCTCCACCGGCCTCCTCTACGCCAATAAGCGGTTCCTCTACCCCGCCTTTGGAGCAGCGGTCTTCAACGTCGGCATCATCATCGTAGCCTTGGCCCTCTCACCTTTGATGGAGATAAGGGCTTTATCCTGGGGGGTCGTGGTGGGGGCTTTTCTCCAGTTAGCCATCCAGATCCCTGGCCTGCGCGGCCTACGCCTATCTCTTACCTCCTTGTGGCACCCTGAGATGCGCCGCATGGCCCTCCTCTATGCTCCCGTCATTCTGGGTATCGTAGTGAGCCAGGTGGGGATCGCTATAGACTATAATTTGGCCTCCCGCACCGGAGAACAAAGCAGGGCTTGGATGCAAGCGGCTACTTATCTGATACAGTTCCCCTTGGGGCTGGTGGCCACGGCCATCTCTGCTGCCGTTCTCCCCTCTCTATCTCAGTTCGCCACCGCTGAGGAGATGGTTCGCTTCCGCCGTACCTTGGCCACGGGCTTGAGGATGGTTTTAGTCCTCATCCTTCCTGCTGCGGCTGGGCTTCTGGCTCTAGCGACCCCTATCATAGCCCTCATCTTCGAGCATGGAGCCTTTCAACCTTACGATACCTTACAGACGGCTCAGGCGCTTCGCTGGTATCTTTTGGGGTTGCCCTTCGCGGCTATAGATCAGCCTCTCATCTTCGCCTTCTACGCTCGCAAGGATACGAAGACCCCCGTCTTGGTAGGGGTGTTCTCCGTCCTAGTTTATTTGGTTGTGGCCCTAGCCACCATCCGGCCCAGGGGGATGATAGGACTGGTCTTTGCCAACTCGGTCCAGTGGGCTAGCCACGCCTTGGTGATGCTCGTTCTAGCCCATCGACGGCTGGGTCTGCTACGCGGCCAAGGCTTGCTTCTCGCTCTGAGCAAATCGCTTTTGGCCTCTACAGTGATGGCCTTGATGGCCTATGGGACGGCCAAGGGGCTAGAGGCGTTTGTAGGAGGGGGCTTGCTAGGGGAGCCTCTCATCGTCGTCGGGGCTGGAGGGGTAGGGTTTCTCACCTATACCCTTCTCATCCTTCTCCTTCGCTCCGAGGAAGCGAGTCTGGTGATCGAACTGGTGAAAGGGCTAATGGCAAGGAGGACGTTTACAATTTGACGTAACATCCGGGGGGAAGTAGAATAGATTCGACTTATGTTGACGAGCGTTCTTTAGAGGGTCTATCTGTGGAGGAGTTGGAGAGGCTGCTTTCCGCCAAGCGGAGGGCCGAGCGGCTACGTCGTTTTCGGGCCATTGTTGAGGAGGAAGGGCGGGAGGCCTCGGTTGGCGAGGAGTTGCCGGGGCTTCTCCCTACAGGCCGAGAGGGCCCTCTTAGGCAGGGTGCGGGCAGAAGTTATCGACCTCCTTCGGTGACAGAGGTCAAGGTTCCCTTCCACACCCCCCAAGTGGCTCCTTCTGGGAGCCCTTTTCCTCAAGGATCCTTGCGGGAGGAGAAGAGAGGCCGGGTATGGCGTAGGTTACGAGATCGCTTTCTCCTCCTAGTGGAGTTAGGGGCCCTCTTAGGGCTTATAGGTGTGGTGGTGGTCTCCTTCTATAACCTACGCCTCCTCAACCGAGAGGGGGTCCAGACCAGGAGGCAAGGGGCTACCGCCACCCCGGTTGCACTCCTCCCAGGGAGCAGTTTTCCGCCCACCAGCGAGATGCCCGCTCCATACCAGTATCTAGTCCAAGGGCTTACCCCCATCCCCATCCCCACCCCGGGCCCAGAGCAGGCCACCCGCATCGTCATCCCGGCTATCGATGTCGATGCCCCGGTGGTGGAGGGGGACGGCTGGGAGGAACTGAAGATGGGGGTGGGGCATCATATCGGTTCGGCGAACCCTGGGGAGCGGGGAAACACGGTGGTCTCCGGTCATAACGACGTCTTCGGGGAGGTGTTCAGGCGTCTGGGGGAGTTGGGGCCGGGGGATGAGATCATCGTCTATGCCGGGGAGACCCCTTATCGATACCTGGTGAGGGAGAAGAGGATCGTGCAGCCCGATGAGGTGAGCGTGATGGAGCCCACTACCAAGGTTACCATGACCCTTATCACCTGCTATCCCTATCTGATCGATACCCATCGTTTGGTGGTTATCGCCGAGTTGGAGGAGCAGTAGAAGAGGTTAGTATGGCTAAGAAACATCGTGGTCGAAGGCGTCGAGGGAAGAAGAGGCGTGCTCCTGTGGCGGCAGCGCGGTCTGCGCCACCCCGCGAGGAGAGGAAAGCAGAAGCGAAAGCCGAGCCGAGCATGGAAGCGGTGGCTTTGGCCGAGCAGTACCCTTACGTTTACGGTGACCTGAAGAGGATAGCGATTTTGGCGAGCACCATGTTCGCCATCATCATCGTTCTGTCCTTCCTCATCAAGTAGCGTCCGACCCTGTCTTGAGGACCCTCAGGGGCCGTCCTTATCCCTACGGGATCCTGTAAGGACAGATCCCGTGGGGAAGGAAGCGCAGCGAAGGGTTCATCTCGGACGAGAAAAGGAAATAGAGGCCACAAAAAAGCCCCACATTGAGTGGGGCTCCCGTCATATCAGGCTGCCCGCTCTCCCCGAGCCCGATAGAGCCTCCCTAGAAGGGCGAGCAACCCCATCTCCAACCCCAGGTGGATAAGGGCACAGAGCCAGAGGTTGCGGGTGAAGAGGAAGAGGATGGCTATTACCAGGGCTAGGCTCCCCGTCCAAAGTATCTCCCCTTGTCGTTCTGTGCCCAGGATGCGGCGGAAGGTCGGATTCGTGGCCCATTCGATAAAGACGATCCCCAAGCCGGCAAAGACCCCCCAGTAGTCTCCTAGAACCGCTAATGGCCCGCTGCGATAGAAGGCCCAATGGGCTTCCAAGTAGATGATTTCCAAGAGGATAAGGGGCCAGCCCCAAGGCTGGGAGAGGATATGCACCTCCGCTAAGCGGGGCCTCTCCACCTTGCGACGCCCCAAGGAGTGGATGTAGTGGCTCCAACCCCAGACCAAAAGAAAGAAGGCTCCCAACCCAAGGGGCACACCGGCACCGAGGCCCCCGATCCAGTCGAGGTCACTAAAGCCCAGAAGTCGGGGGCTCATAGCCCCCTTGATGAGGGCCAGAAAGGGGAGGCCCATATAGTAAGCGAAGCGGAAGATCTGATCGAGCCAAAAGCGATGGGGCCAAGAGTCAAGCCTGGCTACTAAGCGGCCAAGGCGGGTATGTGGCGAGCGGCGACCATAGTCAAGAAAGTTAACAGCCAGGGCGTAGAGGGCTACCGAGCCAGCGATCCAAAGGAGAAGCCGCGCTTTGTAATCGAGGAGGATCTGGAGGAGACTCAAAAGGGTATCTCCTTTTAATAGAGGTCGCGAAAGTCCGCGGGAGAGCCGCGGACCATGAGCATGGGCGAGACAGGACTCGAACCTGTGACCTTACGGATGTGAACCGTACGCTCTAACCAACTGAGCTACTCGCCCTCGCTTACATTATAGCATCGAGCGAGGCGAATTGCAAGGGTTGCCTTTTAGTGATATGATTAGAGTCGATGCAAGATAGGACCTACGCTATAGCCTTTCTATTAGTTCTAGCCATCATCTGCTTGGGGGCCTATGTGGCTGTCACTACCGTTCTCTTTAGCCCTCGGGTTCCCACTATCTCCTTGGGGACGCCGACGCCTCCCGCGCCTCTTGAAGTGACGGCTACCCCAACGCTGCCCCTCTTCCCTACCCCTACCTCCCCTCCTTCCCTTGTCACCCCCGTCGCTCCCACGCCTACACCTCTGCCCCCCGCTACCCCCACCCCTTCCGTTTCGCCCACGCTCACGCCAGAGCCGTCGCCTACGGGTCCCACTCCAACGCCAGCGCCACCCACTCCGGTGGGGGGTCTAGTCTACCGGCTTCTCAGCATAGAGGGCCCCAACTGTCAGCGGGGAGCGTATATCCGAGGTCGGGTATATGATGCTCAGGGCAATGGAGAGCCCGGGGTTAGGGTGCATCTCTTTAACCCCTGGGGGTACAACGAGGTCCGAGAGACGAAGGGGGGCGTGGATGCGGGGAATTATGACTTCGTGATGGGGGAAGATTCAGCGCTCTTCCATATCGAGATCGTGAACAGCGCGGGTCAGGCGATCAGCCTCACACGGGATATTGACTACCAAGGTGGCTGTACCACCTTTGTGGATTGGCAGCGAGTAGGATAGGACAAGCGCTGGAATTGATAGCGATAGCCGAGACTTTGGCCTCGGCTATTTTGCCATCTGGGAGAGCATGACATACGCGGGTCGAGGGGTCCCATCGGGATCGGTGATAGCCCACCAGTACTGCTCATGATCCTGAGTCCAATCGGGGTCGGATATGTAGATAAGGGTCATGACACCGATCCAAGGGGCCCAGTGCTGTTTTGCGTACTGGTAAGCACGTACTAGATATTCGCCCTTCTGCTCCTCGGTCACGGCGAACCAGGAGTATTCGGGGTGTACCGGATCGCTGGTCCAGCCGAACTCTAGGATAGCGATCTGTTTATCGGCATCGCCAAAATCGACCATTATCTGTCGGATGTCCTCTGCATGACGGAAGCAATAGACCCTCCGCAAATAGGCAGGACTGGGATCGTTGTTGTTATAAGTGGGGTCACTCGCTACTTGAGCGGGGTCCATCTCTGGCGGTGCCTTCCACCCGGTAGCATGTGCTCCCAGGAGATCGAAGTAGGACTTGGCTCCGGCCTGATATATGCGCTTGAAGTACTCGATGTCGGGCATAGCAACGTTGTCCCAACGGGTCGTGGGGCTGAGGCCTGCAGTGATGACTAAAGCATTAGGGTCGGCCGCTTTGATGGCTTGGTAAGCCACTTTCAGTAAGGCTACATACCCTTCGGGATCAGGTGGCCCGCCCCATTCGCGCGAGAGGTTGGGTTCGTTCCAGATGGAATAGGCACGGATACGGCCTTTGTAGCGAGTGGCCAGAGCAGTGAGAAAGTCGGTGAAATCTTGATAGTTGTTGACGGCGCCGCTAGCGGGATAGTTAGGCCCCAGCCAGGCAGGGGGTTTGAAGACCGCAGCCAATATATCCAAACCCCGGCTGTTTGCATCCTCCACGATGCGGTCGGTGCGGCTCCAATCATAGATCCCCTTTCCAGCCCCCTCTATGTCGATCCAGGCGAAGACCTGCTTCACCCACGTGAAACCAGCGCCTTTAATTAGGTCGAGGTCTCTCCAAGCCGTCTCCGGTCGCCACCAGAGGAAGGCCTGCATGCCATATTCTGGGGAGTTCATACGCGGGGGTCTGGGGGATGGTGGAGAAGTGGGCGTGGGCGTCGGTGGCCCGCCGGTAGGGGATGGGGTTGGTGTCTCAAGGGAAGGTGTGGGGGTCTCTGCCAGGGGTGTGACAGCCTCACCTTCTACCGTGGGTGTTAGGAACTCTAGCGCTTCCAAGGTGGCGGTAGGTTCGGTTGGGCTGGGGGTAGGCATGGCCTTGGCTAAGCGGATGGGAAGGTGGGGGAAGAGACACAAGGCTAGAAGAGAGCCCACCAAGAGGGCAGCCATCATCAAGAGCGCCCCCACGCGCAAGCCAAACCGATTGTTTCCTATTTTCTTAAGCCACTCGAACTTCATAGCTCCTCCTACCCTGGTTCGTCCTGATACCAGAAAGCGGTGCTGGAGTAGGTCACGGAAAGGTTGTTACCCTTAAAGCCGTGCTCCACCTCCACGCGGAGGGAATTGGTGAACTCCACTTTGTTTGTGAGGTAGAAACGGTATTGAGACGTGGCCTCCCCCCAGTTCTCGTGATCTTTCCATGTGTTCCCGCTCAGGGGGAAGATCCAGTTGCGTCCAGGAACATCTGTATATATGTAATAATACCCGGCATCGAAATCTCCTTCAATCCCCGTGCCGGGGAGGGCGTATCTCCCATCCACCCAGATATTCATGTCGCTCTCTAAGTAGGCGAAATACCAGTGGGGAGCATCCACCGCGTCTACCGGGCTCCGGTCCAAATCGTACATGGTGAGGATGCAACCCACATACCTTCCGCTCCCCGCCAGATCGGCCAGGATGTAGTTGCCTCCATCATCGCCTCTGGCCTGCAGCCTTTCCCTCTTGAAAGCGGCGTGGAAACGGGGGATATTTGCCTTGAAGGGTGCGGGATGGTAGAGGATCTCCACCCGCATATCTGTGGCGTCTCCTCTGCCGTTCTCAAAGAGTATCCTCGCCTGACTATTGAAAGGCATAGGGAAGTAGTTATAGAACTCGTTTCTATCGCCCGTCCAGCGGATCCCTAAAGGTAAAGAGCGGTAGCGTCTCATCCCTTCCGCCGTCCCAAAGAGAGGGCGGATAAGCCCTTCCACGCTGGGGCTGCTCTCGTCGTCCCAGAATATCTTCATTCTCATCTTCTCGTCCATCCCGCTGGCCAGATAGAGTTCCAGCGAGGTTATGACCCCAGGGCCGGGAAGGGTTATCTCGGTCGAGGAGAAGGGAGGGATGGTCAGGTCTCGCTTCAGGGAGAGAAGGTCTCCCCTGGGGTAGTAAGGGTGTTCTCCCCGGTTATTCCAGAGGTCGATGGCCCGATTCAGTTCCTGGACCTCCGAGGGGTTCAAGGAGAGGTCGAAACTGTGGAGGTTCCCGGGGTCCTGGTTGAACTTGACCACCTCGATTCCGAAGAGCCGGGGCAGGCCGGTGGTAGCGACTAGAACTGAGCGGGAGAAGGGCATGGGGAGATAGGAGATGTTGCCCCCGTTGGCGGTGCCATAGTGTCCTACTAGAGGGGCCAGGAAGGGCCAACTGTTGCCGCTGAAGAATTGAGTAACCGGCATGTCGATGCGGGGGGTGGGCTCGTCATCGAAATAGAAGCGGATATTCCCCACCTCGTGGAAGAAGCCCCATTCGGTGGCTTCAAGGCTTTTGGGGTTGTCCCCTTCCTCCAAGGCCCAGTCATGCTGCCGATGGGTGAAGTAGATGCGGGCGATATAGCCTGGCCCCGCCGTCCGCCCCAGGATGACATACTCTTTCTGGCCGTCATAACCGTGGCGGATCTCGAACCCTCGGGATCGAAAGAGTTCGTCGCTATTGAAGTAGTCCCAATAATGTTCTAAGTGGTTTCTGTCTTGGCTGGAGGCTTGGAAGAGGGTGGTGTTCTTGGGAGCAGGGAGGGTAGAGAGATCCCTCAGTTGGCGCAGGAGTTGGCACATCACCGTCCTGCAGGGAGCCACTGGTGCTGGCGTTGGCGTGGAAGTGGGCTCCGGGGGGTTGGAGGCCAAGGGTGTATTCATGGGTATGGGGCAGGGGGACGGTTGTGTCGCCGCTGGGGGTGGGTTCTCCATAGCCGTTGCCGATGGTTCTACAGGTGTAAGGCTAGGCGCAGGTGTCGGAGGGTCAGGTGAGGGTACGAAGGTGGAGACGGCAACTCTCAGGGTCGATCCATCTAGAGTGGGAGCCGGCGGTGAGGGAAGATGGACCGTTTTGGGATGCAAGGGAAGCATGGGGGAAAAGAGCCAGGCGGCCAGGGAGCCAAACAGGAGGGCGGTGAAGATAATCAGCAGGCCTACACCCCTATTGAACCAGCCGCTCTTCGATCTCATCCTCTCTCCAAGAAAAGGTGTGGAGCAGCACTCTTGCCCCACACCTATCGACCGCCGTCTTTTAATCTCTCATTTGGGCATATTTGCTATGGCGTCGTAGGCTGGTCGATGTGACCAATCGGCCCGCACTATGCCAAAGGCACTTTGTTCGCAATGCGCGCCGCAGACGGGGGCATAGTTGAGGTTCCAGAGGAACATCACCCCCATATAGCCCCGGGCCTTGGCAATCTGGAAAGCCTTCACTATGAAGTCGGCCTGCTCAGCCTCAGTGTTATCTTGGAAGAACTCGTATCCCGCTGCGGGAGACGGGGTGAGATTCTCGATGGAACCCCATCCCCACTCAGTGGCCCAAAGTCTCTTGTTCCCATCGCCGTTATTCTGCATTATGGTATGGTAGGCACTAATCGTAGCCTGCAAGAACCAACTGCGGTGCCCTTTGGCGCCAAAGGTGGCCGTGGGATCGGTATAGGTTTGCCAGTTGACATCTGGAGGGTTGTTGTAGCCTGAGGGATGGACCCCCACGGCATCGGAGCAGCCCTTGAGACCGGCTTGATACATCTGCTGCAAGTACTGGACATCATCGATGGCCACGATGCCATCGTTCCAACCGGTGGGGGTGGGAGCGCCCGAGACCACAACGATGCTGGGATCGACGGCCTTGATGCTCGAATAGGCCCGACATAGGAGGTCTACGTATTCTGTCGCACTCAGGGGTCTCCCAGTGTTCCACTCCCGCTTCAGGTTCGTCTCGTTCATCACCTCTATAGCCTTGATCTTGCCCTTAAAGTGCTGACTCAAGCGGCTTACGAAGTCGGCGTAGAGGTTGAAATCATCGGGGGGGCCAGCCTCTTCCTGGATGCTCCTCGACCACTTAGGTGCCGCTACTACGCTGAGGAGGATCTTGAACCCGGCGTTGTGGAAAGCATTCACACCGTCTTCCAGCCCGTAGGCGTTCCAGTTCCGTTGACCCTGCTGGGGCTCTATCCAGTTCCAGGGGACTTGGAACTTGACCCATCGGACCCCCAATCCCTGTACCGCGCTCACCAGTTGAT
>DMLA01000058.1 GCA_003453555.1 Chloroflexota bacterium
CCGGGAGAAGGTCCTCCCCCTTTCTCGGGAACTGGTTAGACATTCGGCCAATACCATCCGCGCCGTACATCGAGGAGAACTGGCCGAAGCGAAAAAGATGTTGGTCGAGGGAAAGAGAATGGCCCAGAAACTGAAGGGTAGCCTGGCCGGGCATCCCGACCTCTACCACTCCGGCTACACCCAGGATGCGCTTAAAGAGTTCGCGGAGGCGAATATCACCTACGCCCTCATCGCCGGGGAGGAACTGCCCAGCCCCGAGGAACTGGGAGTGGAGTATCCGGCCTATCTTAAAGGGTTGGGGGAAGCGGCAGGGGAGATGAGACGCCATACACTGGATCTCATCCGGCACGGGGAGACGGAAAGGGGTGAAGAGATCCTAGGTTCCATGGAGGATATATACGGCGTGCTGGTGACTATCGACTACCCCGAGGCTATAACCTATGGTCTCCGTCGCATCACAGACATGGTGCGGGGAGTTCTAGAGAGGACACGGGGCGATCTCACCTTAGCCATCCGCCAAACCGAACTGGAGAAGGCGCTCAGGGAGTTCGAGGAGAGGAACCTGGGGAAATAAACCTTTTTCGGCTTAGTGGGAGAGGCTTATGTTGGTCATCGATGGACACAACTTGATAGGTCAGATGCTAGATATCTCCCTCTCTGACCCCCATGATGAGGAGAAACTGGTCAAACGCCTGGAGGAATACCATCGAGAGAGGGGGACACCCATCATCGTGGTCTTCGATCCCGGGCAAGCGCCCCCTCCTGTCAAGAGGCTACGGGGAAAAGGGATCAAGATCCTCTTCGCCCCTCCAGGCTCCAAAGCGGACACGCTGATAATCAACCTCATAAAGAAAAGCCCCTCCCCCAAGGGCTTAACCATCGTCTCCTCGGATCGCGAAGTGCGCCGGGCGGCCCGGGCCAGACGAGCCAAAATGATAACCGCCCAGAGGTTCGCCAGGATGCTATCCCGCCCTAAAAGGCTTCCCTTCACCGAGCCAACGATTAAAGAAAAAGGGCTCTCCTCCTCCGAAGTGAGGGAGTGGATGGCGATCTTCGAAAAGAAAGACCAGGAATAAGTGAAGAGGCCTCCCAGTAAGAAGGCCCTCTTTCCGTGTCGAGTAGCGGCTAGGAAACTCTAGGTCATCTTCACCACAGCAAAGGGAACCCAAAATGCATGCACCCTTTGCCATTAGTGTTTAGTCAGAACCAGAAGATCCACAGGCCGCGCGCCTACCTTGCGCACAACCCTTTGAGGGCGCACCTGGCCCATGACCGCCAGGCCGTATTTGGGTGCCTCATCGTCTAAGGTGTGGCCTCCAGCCAGGATGCTGCCTGCCTCGGCGACCTTATCCGCCCCGCCGCGCTATATCTCGATTATCACCTCGGTAGCAAGGCTAGGTGGAAAGGCAGCGATGTTGAGTGCCAAAAGCACCTCGCCTCCCATAGCGTAAACATCGCTCATAGGGTTGGCGGCTGCAATAGCCCCATAGGCATAGAAGGGAAGAAACCCAGGGTCTGGATGATGGCTACTCCTTCGCTAACCTGATAGACGGCGGCATCATCGCCCCTATCTAAGCCCACCAACAAGCGAGGATACCTTTCAGCGGGAAAAAGGTTTTGCCGTGGTCGCAGGACCTGCGCCAAGGCCTCAGAGCCTCTTTGGGCAGCCCAACCTGCGGCACTGGTCATAGCCGTCAGGCGAATTTCTTCCCCATTCCGCATGAGACCGCCTCTAAAGCAACTTCACTAATGTCAGCAACCGATTCAGGCTAGACGTTGAAACCTGTGGTTTTTGGAACCCACCTCTCACGCAGCCGCGGGCCACCTAAATGCGGCATATACTATTGAAAGGTACATCCGTGGCCTCAAGTAACTTCTCTACCTCTGCCCTATCATCCCAATCGAAGCGCAAGGCGACTCCACAATCTGAACTCAGATTTCGAGGGACGGGAATCAACTTCACGGCCAAGCCCGCTTCCAAGGTCACCTTCTCGGCCCGGATCGCCGCGCTGTTGGAGTAGAAAAGGACCACACCACAGTTCTTCTCTTTCATTATGCGCTATCCCAGCAGTGGACACTGGCTCTGGTAAGGAGCAGAAGCCTTACCCTCTTGCGCTATCTTCACTACGGCATCGACCGCCGCTTCCACGTCTTGCTCGGTGTTGAAGAGACTTAGGCTGAAGCGGACTGTGCCCTGGGGAAAGGTGCCAATGGTCTTGTGAGCCGCCGGTGCACAATGAAGGCCCACTCGACACATGATCTCATATCCCTCATCCAGCCGCAAGCCAACCTCGGAGGGCAAAAGGCCCTCTATATTGAAGGAGATGGTGGCCGTCTGCTGGTGGGCATCGCCACTGCCATACACGGTCAAGCCAGGTATCGATCTCAGCCCATCGATCAATCGCTGAGTGAGCCTCGCCTCATGATGGCGGATAGATGTCAGACCCTGGGCCAGCACAAAGCGAACCCCGGCCCCTAGCCCGGCTAACCCCACCGCGTTGAGGGTGCCACTTTCACACATATCTGGGAGGAAATCAGGCTGTTCCTCGAATTTAGAACGGCTGCCCGTACCCCCTCGTTTTAGGGGTTCCAGCCTCTCCAAATCAACACGGGGGCCGATGCATAGGCCTCCAGTCCCTTGGGGGCCCAAGAGAGACTTATGACCAGTAAAAGCCAAAAGGTCGATATTCTGTCGCTCCATATCGATGGGGTAAGCCCCAGCAGTTTGAGCAGCATCCACTAAGAGCAAAAGCCCGTTACGACGTGCGATGCGGCCAGCCTCGCGCACCGGCAAAAGAGTCCCTATCACGTTGGAGGCGTGGTTGAGGACGATCATCACCGTATTGGGCCTAATCGCTTCCTCTATCAGGCCAGGTTCAAGGAAACCTTCCCCAGAGCAAGGCAAAACGGTCAACTCCACCCCCCGTTTCTCCAAGGCTCGCAGAGGGCGCATGACAGAATTATGTTCCATAGAGCTAGTGATGACCTGGTCGCCCGGCCGTAGATATCCTTGCAACGCCAGGTTTAGGGCCTCAGTAGCGTTGAGCCCAAAGACTATATGCAAGGGATCTGGACAGTTGAAGAGTTTGGCCAGGTCTTCCCTTACCTGGTAGATGATCCTTCCCGCTTCCACCGATAGCCGATGGCTGGAACGGCCAGGACTGGCCCCCACTTGCTCCAAGAACCGAACCATGGCCTCGGCAACCGCGGGTGGCTTGGGCCAGGAGGTGGCAGCGTTATCCAGATAGATCATCTCTTCACTCCCTATACCAATGTGAGGGGCCGATTTGCTCCTGATTCCGATATGAGCGCCGGGGGGAGATGCTTCATCCCCACCAGCATCTCCACTTCTACTTGGTAATGATTAGGCGAAGTTCATCGCCCACCTTTTCTACGGTGACGGTGCAGCCGACCGATTGAGCAGCCCGGCGCACGTTGTCCCGGGAGGTGCCCGTTTCTACCAAGACCTCGATGGGGAACTCTCCACCCTTCAAGGCTTCTCTGGCGAGCATCACCGGTTTAGGGCAGGAGAGCCCTCGAGCATCGATCTGCACAGCCATCTCGCACTCCTTTCTGCTAAACCGCAAGTTGTTTATACCTTCTCCCTGGCCAGGAAGCCCATGACCCCACAGACGATGAGGCCGATGATAACCGCTATGGGGCCATAGGGGCCCGGCCCTGCTGGGGAACTAGCCAAGCCAAAGTTATGGGAGAAGGCTGCTCCAGTGATCATGCCCAACACAAAGACGGCCGCGTCTCCATCGCCCTCTCCAGAGAGAAAAAGCTGCCTCCCAGGGCAACCCCCTGCTAAGGCGAAGGCCAGTCCGGCCAGAACCATGCCCAGGAAGTTCCATAGGTGATTGTCGTGGGCCACAGGCTGATCAGCGAAACCCACCTTTATCAGGCTCAGGTCGGGCACTGCCAGAGTGAGCACCAAGTTGGTGAGAAAGGCGGTAACAAGAAGCGCTATCACCCCGCTGATCAGGTGGGTATCCCCCATCAGGAGCACGTCTCGGATGGAGCCCATGGTGCAGAAGCGGGTGCGCTGGGCCAAGAACCCAACAACCAACCCCACCAGGAGGGAGACCACCAGGAGCGCGTGCATCGATCCGGGTCCCTGGGTGCTGGAGAAGATAGGGCCAGTGGGGTTGCCATCGGCATCTCGCAAAAACCGCGGGGTGAAGATAGCCAAGAGCAAGAGGCCGATCATGAGCGAGGGCATCATCCAGGCCACAACGGCTGGTGCTCGGTGAGAACGGCCCAGGTTGTAGCCTCTCTTGATGAAAGAGACGCCGATGGCCACACCCGTGGCTAACCCCGCTAGGCCCAGCACAGCGTTGAGGTCGCCACCAGCCAGGCGGAGGAGGGCCCTCCAAGGGCAACCCAGGAAAACCAAGGCCCCGATCATAGCGAAAGCGCCCAAGAGGAAACGGCCTATGGGCGCTGATCCAGCACGGGCCTTGAATTCTTGGGAGATCAAAGCCGCTATGGTAGAGCCCAGGACAAAGCCGGTGATCTCCGGCCGTAGGTACTGTACAATCGCGGCGCGGTGCAACCCGAGGGCACCAGCGATATCTCGCTCAAAGCAGGCCACGCAGATGCCCATATTCTTCGGGTTGCCCCAGACCACCAAAAGGGAGGCAAGGATGCCGATGACCGCACCGGCGAAGACGATGCCCCAACGAGAGGCCCAGAAGCGATTGAGTTTGGACACAGTATTCTCCTCAGGGTGTTGATCCTATCATGGGCGGCGAACCGCCGACTTATGGTGTTGAGGGTTCATCGCCGTATAATGCGCATCGTCATCTCACCCCCCTTTCTTCAAAATCATATCACTCGCTCTCAGCTTGTCAAGATCCATACTCCTGACAACAGGGCAATACCCAAAGCGAGGTCGGCCCACGTGGGGGGTGGGAGTTCTGCTCCGTGCCGCTTCGGGTCGAAAGCACGGGCCTGGGCAGCGCTCACAACCTCGTCCCCGTGGCGCAAAGAGTTAACGACCACAGCGATAGCAAGCGTTCTGAGCGTTGTCAGCCTCTTCCTCCGAAAACCTCCTCGTAATTTGATAGCCTGATAGAGCGTGTCTATCGTCTCCCGGATCGTCGGTAACATGTTGAAGGCCACGCCGATAGCAAAGCCCAACCCCTTCAGACCAGCCCACTCAAATAAGCGCGCTACTTCGGCGATGGAGACAGCGCTGCTGAATGCGTTCATGGCAAGCATAATGCTAACTCCCCGCAGCGCCATCCATAGCCCCACCCAGAACCCCTGATAGGAGAGCCCCAACCCGAACAAGGAAACATCCTTGTCGCCGATGAAGAAGGGGCTTAGAGCCAGGGCGGAGGCGACGAGGAACCAGAACCCCCAGCGGCGCAGGGGCCTCAGGCCGCCTTTGCAGAAAAGCACTGAGAAGGCAACCACCAGCCCCAGGACAACGAATACCCTTGCCCCTGGAGCAAGGATGGCCAGGACGACAGCCCATACCAAGAAGGCAAGATGCCCCCAAATACCAAAGACTTTTCGCCTTCCACTGAAGGTAAGCCGTTCCAATATCGGAGCCCTCTACCTCGCCAGCCTGACCTGCACGGCCCTTCCCAGCTCCCAGGCGACCCACCCCGCCATGCCGCCCGCCACAATGCGGACGAGTAGCAAGACAGCGATGATGGCAAAGGCATACCCTATCTCGATTCCCAACGCCCGAGCCCCTGCATTGAGCAACCCCAAGTAAACTTCGTAGATGCCCTTGCCCAGGAAGACGTAGGAGCCGAAGAATTTGTGGAAGAAGGTCCACAGCAGAGCGAGGGAGCCAGCGAGGGCGAACCCCCAGCGGCTCGGCTCCCTGGAAACGAGGAGACCCAGCTCTGCGAGCAGGCTCTCGATGATGATCGCCAGCATGGGGGATAGCCTCACGCCGCCGATGCTCAGTGCCTTCAGGATAGCCGTGACCAGCCCTATCATCACTACTGAGCCGCGCTTAGGCACAAAGAGACGCCCCACCAAGGCCACGACCATCCCCAGGCCGGTCATGATGGTGCCCACTCCGATCAAGGGGGTGACCACCGGTGGGAAGATGAGATGCAGATAGGAGCCAAGGGTCGTCTCCAAAGCCCCCCAGATAGCCCCAAAGATGGCGATGTAAACCAAATCACGCACCGTGAACCTCATTGTTTTTGCCTCCTCTCTTGGGCTCAACCCTCACTCAGCATGCTTCTTGAAGCGAATTCTGGCCCCAACTCACCCGCGACCGGTAAGCGAGGGAGGCCATCGGCTACGATGCGGCCCTTCTCCAGGACGAGGATGCGCTGGGCGTAGCGACAGATCAGTTTGTAGTCATGGGTGATGAGCAAGATGGTCTGCCCCCGTCTGTTGAGAGCCACTAGGAAATCCATGAAGCGGCTCAGGTGGCCCCAATCTTGCCCCATGGTTGGCTCATCGAGAATCAGAAGCTCGGGCTGTAACGATAGCACCGCGGCCAAAGCGGTCCTCTGCTGCTCGCCACTGCTCAGGGCATAGGGGTCTCTCTCTCGCAGAGCAGCCAGGCCGGTAGCCTCCAACACCTCTTGATGCTGTTTATCCGAAAAGAGCCCAAAGTTACGAGGTCCAAAAGCCACCTCATCAGTTACGGTGTTGGTGAAGAGCTGGAGCAAGGGGTCTTGGAGCAATAATCCTACTCGACGCCCCAACTCCAGATTACGGGCTCCATCGCTCCAAGCCACTCGCCCCTTTTGAGGTTTGAGCAGACCGGCTATGATCTTGGCTATTGTACTTTTGCCAGTCCAGTTATCGCCCACCAGGGCTACTAGCTCTCCGGGGTAGACGGCCATATTCAGCCCTTCAAGGAGAGAGCCCGAGCCATAGCCAAATTCAACATCTACGAGTTCCACCAGCGGCTCCTGGTCCCTGGGATGGCTGGTCAAGCCCAGGGGGAGGAGGGCAGAGTGTCCGATTTTGTCCCCCAGGAGGAACCACGGATAGCGAATGCCCAATCGGGAGAGCAGCTTCTTCTGTCCAAATACCTGGCGAGGCGGGCCGTCGACTACCAATCGGCCTGCCTTCAAGATGAGTACCCTATCGGCTAAGCCTTCCATCTCCTGCAACCGATGCTCGATGACCAGGATGGTGATGCCCTGTTCGCGACGCAGCCGATCTAAGGTATCCAAGACCAGTCTAGTGCCTTTCAAGTCCAGGTTAGAGGTTGGCTCATCGAGCACAAGGATCCGAGGCTGCATGGCCAGAACGGAGGCTATGGCCAGCCGCTGCTGCTCACCCCCAGAGAGGGTGTTGACCCTCCGCCCTCGAAGGTGTTCTATACCTGTGGCCCTCACGGCGAATTCGCAGCGCCTAGCCACCTCAGGGGCCGGCAGGCCCAAATTGAGGGGGCCCAGGCTCACCTCCTCCTCAACGGTGAGACAAAAAAGCTGCGTGGCCGGATTTTGGAAGACAAGCCCCACGTGAGTGGCTAGCTCGGAGACGGAGTGCTCCTTGGTCGATAGCCCATCTACCATCACCTGGCCCGACATGGTGGCGGCAGAGGAATGGGGTATCAGCCCGTTCAGACAGCGGGCCAAAGTGCTCTTGCCACAGCCTGAGGGCCCAGTCAGGAGAACGAACTCGCCCTCCTTGATATGGAGCGAAAGACCGTCCAGGGCCCTCTCCCTCCCGTAATAGACTGATAGGCGATCGAGATGGATCATCGGCTAAAGAACTCCTCCAGGATCAGCCATGGTAGGGTGTCTCTGTTCTGGGGGGTGACTGCCCTATACAGCAACTCGGCCTGTGGGAGGTGTCGGCGTAGGTCGTTCAAGAGCTCGCTGCGCACGACTAGAAGCGTGTGACAGGGGATCTTCCTTTGTAGATGGCGCAGGATGGTTAGGAAACCCTGACCTCGCTCCAGTTCCAGGGGACCGATCTCATCCACGATGAGGAGGTCGCAGCCGCTGGCCAAAGCGCGTTGAAGGAGATCGCACGCCCAACTCAAGGAGTTCAAATCGAAACTGTACCGCCCTATCCGCGGCCCGCCTAGATCACTATCGGCCCGGGCCAAAACGCGCCTCTCACCACTCCCGGCATCCACCACCTCAAAGCCCACCTTAGCACCACTCTGGTCGAATAGGGCTGGAGTCAATACTCCCGCCAGACGATACCCCTGTCGTGAGGCGATCTCCACTAGCCTCTGGCAGACGGTCGTCTTCCCCACACCACGCTGGCCTGCCAAGAGCATGATATATTTGGACATATAGAACGACCCTTTTGCTGGATGCCTACCTAGAGAGACATGCCCTGGTCCAGAAGCATAGCGCGACAATATTCGAGCCAATCGATGATCGCCTGGATCTGCCCACTGCGAAAGCGAAAGACTAGGTGTTCGAAACCCTCGTCGCTGGCCTCCTCCTGCAAGCGGGATAATCGGCGCCGACAAGCCGCTATCTGCATATCGACGACTCGCCCTGTCGTCTGCAGCCCTAGGGGTCGAGCTAGAAAGAGCTTGGCCAGGAACTCCACCCGTATCAGGCGAGGAGTAGCGATGGGCGTCTCCAACCATCGCAGGAAGGCCTCTCGTCCTGGGGGGGTGATATGATATATTTTCTTCGCCGGACGATTCTCCTGCACCTCTCTCCGTCCCTCTACATAGCCCAGTGCCTCTAATTCTTTAAGCAATTTATACATCTGGCTCCTGCCCAGATACCACACCCTCCCCAACGGCGAGGAGGTGAGGTTCTGGTAGAGCTCATAGCCATGCATCGGTTCCCGCGCCAGCAACCCTAGGAGCAGGAGCTGCGGAGATGATTCTATCTTCATGGGGGTGTTATGCTCATAGTGAATACTCACTTGGTGACTAGCCTAAGTATAGGACCGACAGAACAGCCTGTCAAGTGCACGCAGCAATTTCTACAATCCCAGGCCTAGGAGAAGAGGAAGCCCCATCTTCTGGTATTGTAGAGAGGCTGCTCCCTTGAGTGACTCAAGCCGATTGGCTGGGCTTAGACGGCGGGGCAGCCCAATCCGCTCTCGCTCCGGCACCTTGTTCTTGCTATCGCACGGGGCCTGCAGATTGGTCTCTCCAGGCATGCTCTAACGTTAACTATTCCCCTATGGTACAGGTGTAGCCTCTATCCTAGGAACCAATCCGCCGCTAGGAAATTCATCGAGAAGGTCGCTGAGTTGATCCCTTCGCTACAAGGGGACAAGTAGTCGGAGGGTCTATCTCGTGGAACCTGACAGGGGATCCGCTGGAACTTGATGCCAGCCGATGCTGAGTCATTGGTAAGCGCCTAGGCCGCCCTACACAATTATGTTTTACCCTTTTGTCCCAATTTTCCTACACTCACTTGATAAAAAGTCCTGGGGCTTTTTAGGTCGGATTAGATCCCTCCCACTTTTGTCCGCAATCTATATGGATGTACCATTGTGACAAGCCGCCTTGGATTGCCCTCGCCTCTACGACTGGGGCATACTTTAACACCAAACATCCGTTTGCCAAGCGAGATAGGTACCCCGCCGGTTTGTGGGCTTAAACAGGCCCAAGCGGGCACCTCGCCGATCAGCGAGCCCAGTCCTCTGAACACCGCCTCACCAGCACAGGGCTGGCGTATGAGTTCATAGATGATGCCCATGAGTTGAACCCACCCGCACACCAAACTGGGGCCGGTGTCTATGACCCATGCTATCTGCAACGATGGCTTATCTGCATAGCATCAGGCGAAAGGCCTGCCCTGACTTACGATATGATAGTGTGCTAAAGAATCTATTAAAAATGCTCCTGTCCTTCAGAGATGGGGCAGAGCGAGTCCCACAGGTTTCGTTTCCGTGGTCTGGCCCGTAAGAGCGGGGATCTCTGGCAACTCTTATCCTGCCCCTGAGGGATGGGGGACATTGATTCCGGAGGGGCGGCAAGATGTTTCCTAGACAAGGAGAGGATTGACGGCGCAGAAGCAGAAAGTATCGAAGCCCAAGCGATGGGCGACTCACAACTGGTGCTAGAAGATGGCTACGAGACGCCCTTCGTCCCGAGCTCAGGGTTAGGGGAAGAGCTCAATCGCTGATCTATATCCTGAATCCTCTATACGCCATTGCGATGCCGTGTGATCGACAGCATAAGCTAAACTATCTCAAATCTGAGCCCTTGACTCAAAAAGTA
>DMLA01000122.1 GCA_003453555.1 Chloroflexota bacterium
CACTTAGGCAAAGAAACACGCCTATAGCACAGAATAGGTAAATCCAGTTAGCGTAACTAGAAATAAGGCGCAAGACGAGAATCATATCCGCCGACCAACCCCGTATAAATGGCACACACCTGGTTCCATTATATCAGGGGCCTCTTCTTTTGACAAGAAAAAGGCCCCTCTTCTCTCCCCTTTCTATAACCTGAACATCAGCCAATGCCGGCGCTCATCGAGACGTGTAAGCCCCGCCTCTCGGGCCAGGGATACCGCTTCTGCGATCTCCGCTTGAGTGGGCCGACGGGAGATCTCCGGGAACTGATCGGCCTTATGGCAAGGGCGGTACTGATCCATGACATTGAGGTAGGTGTTAACCGATATCTCTTTTGCCAGGAACTCCACCACCTGGGCTGTACCGGCCAAGCCGTGGGGCAAGACCAGGTGGCGAACCAGAAGCCCCCTTTGAGCGATGTCGTTCTCATCCAGGACCAGGTCGCCCACCTGACGATGCATCTCCTTGACCGCCTGGCAGTTCGCCTCTGGGTAGTTCTTGATCTTGGAGAGCCGCCGAGCGGTGGCCTCGTCGGAGTATTTCATATCTGGCATATAGATATCAATCACCCCATCGAGGAGAGCCAAGGTCTCCAAGTGGTCGTACCCCCCGGTATTGTAAACTAAGGGGATGCGGAGCCCCTTCTCCGCGGCCAAAGCGAGGGCGGCCAGTATCTGAGCCACCACATGGGTCGGGCTGACGAAGTTGATGTTATGGCAACCTTGGGCCTGGAGATGGAGCATCATGGAGGCCAGTTCCTCGGGTTCTACCTCCCTGCCCTGGCCCAGTTGGCTGATCTCGTAGTTTTGACAAAACTGGCATCTCAGGTTGCACCAGGAGAAGAAGATGGTCCCCGAGCCATGATACCCCACCAAGGGCGACTCCTCGCCGAAATGGGCGTGATAACTAGAAACCACGGCTCGCTCCCCGGTGCGGCAAGCGGCCCCCTTGGCACCCAAGAGCCTATTGATGCCACATTCCCGAGGGCAAAATCGACACTCCTCCAAGCGAGCATGGGCTTCCTCAGCCCTCCTTTTCAACTCGCCGGAGCGACTCAGTTCCAGATAACAAGGTTCGAAAGCCATCTCACCCCCAACTCACCGCTATCCGCCGATTCACCTGCAACCTTTCATCCCAGTAGAGGAGGTAGCCATTTTCTCTGCCGTATTCATACAACAATCGTGTGAGTTCCACATCTTGGCGGCAATAGTCGATCACTAAGTCGACCTTCCCCTCTCGAAACCACTCTATCGACTGGAGGCCGTGAGCCGACTTTCCCACCCCTAAGGTGGCCTTAGCCAAGGCATCGAGCCCCACCCTGAAGCCCAGTTCTTGGTAGATATCTTCCAAGATGTCGAGGGTAGGGATGGGGGGAAGGGGTCTGTAGCCCCGCAGGACCTCATAGTCGAACCGCTTGAGGTTGAAACCCACCACCAGATCGGCGCCAGTCAACTCCTCTATCAAGGCATCTACATCTTTCTCCATATAGACCGAGTATTCCTCCGAAGCCGAACTGTAGGTGACCGCCACCGCTAAGCCTAGCGCTTGGAAGTTCTCCCGCCCTCCCACCTCAGCGAAAGTCCTCTTGGTCTCCAGGTCGAAGAAAACTAGGTTTCGCATCTCTCACCTCAACAGCCGGAGTAGCAAGGTAAGGGTGACGATGCTGGCTAGGGTGGTAGTGAAGACCGTTCCGGTCACGAACTTCGGTCGGGCGTCGAACTCCACAGCCAGTATGGTGGTCATCACCGCCGTGGGCATGCTAGCCTCTACGATGCAGGCTTCCCTGGTAACCCCCGCCAACCCCAAGAGGGGCGCTATCCAGAGGGCTACCCCGGCAGCCACTACCAGCCTGATGAAAGTAGCCATCCCTATCGTCCCCCACTCCTCACTCACCGAGGCTTGAGAGAGTTCCATCCCCAAGATGAGGAGCATTACCGGGATGGCAGCACTACCGGTCATCTCCAAAGGCTTAAAGACAGGCCCCGGGATCTCAAGGTTTCCGAAGTTGACAATTAGAGCGGCCACTACAGCATAGATCAGCGGCATCTTGAAGACGTTGGCCATCGACTCTCGCATCCCTGCCTGGCCACGGGAGGCGAGATATACCGCTAGGGTGTTCACCAGAAAGGAACTGGTGGCGAAGAAGACGATGGCCCGTGCCAACCCCTCCTCTCCAAAGGCCAGAAGGTTGAGAGGGAGGCCATAATTCCCAGCGTTAACAAATAGAGTAGCCAGAAGGAAGGCGCTTTCCTTCCCCTGGTCGAAACGAAGTGCCCTGGTTGTTCCCCAGGAGATAACGCCCATAACGAAGGTGGTGACCAAGGTGAAAGCCACTATCCGACCCAGGTCATCGGCCTTGAGGGTTGATTGCGAGAGCCTGGAAAAGATGAGGCAGGGACTGAGCACGTATAGCGTGACCCGGGAGAGGGAGCGGACATCGATGGAGACGAGACGACGCAGGGCAAAGCCCAGGCCCACGGTGACGAAGACAGGAAGGATGATGGTAGTAAGTATGTGGATGCTAACCTGGATGACTAACCCCCAGTCCGTTCTCTCGATCTCTAATCTATCCAGCCACCCTTAGGGTCACCTCCAACATCAGTTCGATGGTGGTATACCCTTGACCCGAGATCCTGCCATTCCTGGCCCGACGCAAGCCGCCAGTGTGAGCAGGAACAGTACCCCCATGAGGACGGAGACAGACCTCACTCTTCTTCCTCCCCGTAGAGGGGGATCTCGAAGATGCCTTCGGCGAACTCCAGTTCGCTCAGCGCCTCCTCGGCCGCCTCGGCCACGATCCCATCGTCGCTCTCACAGCAGGCTCGCAAGACTTGACGGGCCCTTCGCCCCCCGATCCGTCCCAAAGCCCAGATCGCTGCCCCCTGGACCTCACGATCAGTATCGTTTATCAGACGGGCCAAGGTGGGCACAGCCCCCTTTAACTCCAACTCCCCGCAGGCCCTGGCAGCCTCGTACCGCATCTCGGGGTCCGGGTTTTTCAATTCCCGAAGGAGGGTTTCGCCCCAATAGGGGTCGACGCTCCGCCCCATAGCGAAAACAGCGCTCACACGCATTTCTTGAGCCTCGTCTTGGTAAGCAGCCTCGATGATCTCTCGCATCCCTTCCTCACCGGAGAAGGAGATCGCCTCCACGGCCCGACGCCTCACCTCTAAGGCCTCTTGGGGGTTGTTGATGGTGTGGAGGAGCACCTCTCGCACCTCCGCCCCCAACTCACTATCTAGTTCATCTAACTCTGCCAAGAGGACGAACCGTCCCAACCCAGCCGCCGCTCTGGCCCGCACTAAAAAGGAGGAGTCCCCTCGCAAGAGACCAATTAGAGAGCGCAAGATGGAGATGCTCTCGTCCTCCCAGAGCCCTTCAATGGCTTGGGCTCTAACTTCTTCATCTTCATCGCTTAAACAAAAACGGAAGATGCTGTTGAAATCAGCCTCGAAACTGGCCTCGGTGATCTCCACCAGGGCGCGAAGGATGGTGCGGCGGCGCTCCAAAGGGAGTAGAGGCCACGCTGCGCGGAAGGCCTCCATCTCCTTCTTGGACATCCCCGATAGGATATAGAGGTTAGATATAGATGGTGGGGCTTCGCTAGCCCCTAGACCTTCTAGAAACCTTTTGAAGTTCAAGGTAATCTCCTCTAAGTTGATTATAGCCTTTACGCCAGGAGGCTGTCAAGGAGTCGTCAGGAGAGGCCTCCCTTGGTGTTGACCAGGGGGCTAGATAGGGCGTATAATCTTGAGGGGTGGGAGATTGGACTGGAGTCAAATAGGTTGGGCAGATTTCAACAGGACTTTCTTGCCGGCTGCCCGGGAGGTGCTTAGGGGAGCGAACCCTTACAAGGATGAATGTGGGGGCCTGCACTTTTCCACCTTTCACCTTGGGCCGGGAGGGGAGGTGCGACTGCATACAGGGTGTGTCAAGAACACGGCAACTGATATATACTGGTGCAAGGAAGGACACGCCGTCTGGAACAACGACGGGGATACGGTGTTCCTGTTCGAGAGGGTGGAAGCCTGGTCAGCGAATACCCTTACTGACTAGCGGAGGCGAGTGGTTGAAGGGATGCGCGAATGAGGGAGCGGTTCTTTAGGAGGGAGTTCGTTCTGGCCTTGATAGCCGTGGCTCTTTTAGTGGGGCTCATCCTCGCTTTCCGGTCGGTCCCTTCCGGGCCCACGGTGAGCGACTGCTACCAGATAGATGAGCCTTGTGCTCGCGCCGCCTGCCTAGAAGAATACTATCGAATATACGGCCAGACGTATGACCAATAGCAAGTGAAGGAACAGGATATGCTTCTAGCCATAGACATCGGAAACACCAATATCGTGTTAGGCACCTACCGGGAGGAAGAACTGGTCGCCTGCTGGCGGCTGGCCACCGACGTTCACAAGATGGCTGATGAGTACGCGGTGCTCTTACATAGCCTCTTCTCCAACGAAGGGCTGTCCAAATCAGAGATCAAAGGGGCAGCCATCTCTTGCGTAGTGCCGCCCCTTCTCCCCATCTTCCAAGAGATCTGTCGAGAACATCTCCGGGTCGAACCTTTGGTGGTGGGGCCCGGGATCAAGACCGGAGTGCGGATCTTGATAGATAACCCGCGGGAGTTGGGGGCAGACCGGATCGTAAACGCTATCGCTGCCAGAAGGCTTTACGGTACGCCAGCCATCGTCATCGACTTCGGCACCGCCACCACCTTCGACGTGATCTCCAGGGAAGGCGACTATCTGGGGGGAGCCATCGCTCCCGGGATCGGCATCTCCGCCGAGGCCCTCTATCGAGAGGCGGCCCAACTCCCTCGCATCGAATTGACAGTCCCTAAGAAGGTCATCGGCAAGAACACTGTGGCTAGCATGCAGTCGGGGGTGCTCTTTGGCTATGTAGCCCTGGTGGAGGGGATGGTGGAGAGGATCGAGGAAGAGTTGGGAGAGGAAGCCAAGGTCATCGCCACCGGTGGGCTAGCGGGGGTTATCGCCAGAGAGACCTCCGCCATCCAGGTTGTGAACCCCAACCTCACCCTGGAAG
>DMLA01000253.1 GCA_003453555.1 Chloroflexota bacterium
ACGTAGAGAAGGGGTGGCGGGTTGTGGATATGACGGAGTCGCGGGGGGTAGTTCTCATCTTCCCAAGTGATGGCCTTGGCTCCAGCCTGGGCCACCTTGGCCTCCTCCTCCTCCAGGGAGATCTCCTTGCGAACGGCCATAAGGCTCTCCAAAGAGCGTCTATCTAGCCCTGCTTCCCTCAACTCTCGGGGTTCGGCCTGCCAAGCGCTCTTAAGATCGCCGAAATGCTCCAAAAGCGACCTCAAACGCGCTGGCCCGATGCCCGGAACCAAATTAAAACCGATCCAGTACTTCACGTCTGTCACCCTACCACCCACAAACGTCTTATATATGCCTCAGCATACCATTACGGCTGACTCTTTGTCAAGACGGACTAAAACATCCCTTCCAGGGGTTCGATGATGAGCCTTCCTCCCTCCAGATCGACCTCCTTTATCACATCCTCTATGGCAGGAACGAGTATCTCGCCTCGCTCTCCCTCCACTACATAGACCTCGTTGGCCCCGGTGAAAAGGACCTCCGAGACCCTTCCTAGATGCTCCCCCTCGCTCGTCCAGACCTCCAAACCCACTATCTGGTAGATATAGTACTCATCCTCTGAGAGGGGGACCGCTTCCTCCAGGGGGATCTGCACCAATTCTCCTCGAAGTCTTTCCGCGCTATTGCGATCGGCGCACCCCTCCAACTTGAGGATGACCCACCTCCCATGCCGCCTATGCCCCTCCAACATCCAGGGTTCATCGCCCAAGTAAACCCTCTTTAACTCTCGAAAACGATCCGGGAAGTCGGTGAGGATCACCACCTTCAATTCGCCCCTGGTGCCCCAAGGAGCCACCACCTTGCCCACCACTAGATAACGAGGCACCCTACGAGCCGGGCGCTCCCCTGACCTCCTAAGGCGCGAGAAGCGACTCCTCTCCCCAGCGGCGTCGCTGGCCATCTTTATACGATCTCCAGGATGGCCCGTTTCCCCTGTCGAATAGCTGCCACTCGAAGGAGGGTACGCATAGCGTTAGCCACTCGCCCTCCCTTCCCTATCACCCGCCCCATATCCTCCTCAGCCACCCTCACCTCGAAGATGACGGAGCGAGTGCCGTCTATCTCCCTCACCTCTACCTGATCCGGGTTTTCGACCAGGGACTTGACCATATACTCCACGAGCTCCTTCATAGGCCTCTCCTCACAGGCTCCCTTCCTCCAGGATCTTCTTTATCTTCTCCAAGGATTTGGGACCTAGCCCGGAGATGTTGGACAGTTCGCCTTTCTCCAACCCCTCTTTCAATTCGCTTACCTTGGTTATCCCCGCCGAGGTCAGGATATTCGTCACCCGAGTCGGTAAGCCGAGTTCATCTACGCCCAGATCTGCTGGCACTTCTGCCTCGGCCACTACAACCTCCCCTAGCGGCTCTCCCGCCCTCACCCGAGCCCATTTCCCTGAGATGCCCAGTTTAATCAGAAGCCTAGCCACAGCCTCGGTGGGCTGAGCGCCCCGCTCCAACCAATATATGGCCCGCACCTCATCTATGCGTACCGTGGGCGGCTCGGTGCGAGGGTTATAGTAGCCGATGGTCTCGATGAACCTCCCGTCCCGGGGCGCCCGAGAATCGGCTACCACCACCCGGTAATGGGGCTGCTTCTTGGCCCCCATACGACGCAAACGTATCTTTACCAATTTTCCACCCCCTTCTTTTCCCATCCCATCCCACAGGCACCGTCCCCGGTATCTGGGGAGATCCCCTTGGGATAAGGACAGGGATACCTTACGTACCAAATATAGAGGAGATATCCACTCGACCAAATGTTAACTGCTTCATCAGTTTCTGCATCTGGCGGAACTGACCCAAGAGCTGGTTCACCTCTTGGACAGTGGTCCCCGAACCCCTAGCGATCCGTCGCTTCCGACTCCCGCCGATGATACGAGGGTTCCGCCTTTCCTCTGGGGTCATGGAGTTGATTATAGCCTCGATCTTCTTCATCTGTTGATCGGTAACCTCCTGGGGGAGTTGCCGGCTCAGGCTGGCGAAGCCGGGGATCATCTCCATCAGTTGACTCAAAGGCCCCATCCGCTTCACCTGTTGCAACTGTTGTCGGAAATCCTCCAGGTCAAAGGTGGCGGTGCGCAACTTCTCTTCTACCCGGCGCGCCTCTTCCTCCTCAAAGGAAGCCTCGGCCCGCTCGATGAGGGTCAGAATATCCCCCATCCCCAGGATGCGGGAGGCTAAGCGATCGGGATGAAATACCTCCAGGGCGGAAGGCTTCTCCCCGGTGCCCAGGAATTTGATGGGCACGCCGCTCACGGCCCGGATGGAAAGGGCCGCTCCTCCCCGGGCGTCTCCTTCGATCTTGGTCAAAATGAGCCCTGTAAGGCCCACCTGCTGATGGAACTCCTGGGCCAGGCGGACGGCGTCCTGCCCTGTCATGGCGTCGGCTACCAACAGCACCTCATCCGGCGAGACCCGATCCTTCATCTCCACCAACTCACTCATCAGTTCCTGGTCGATATGGAGACGCCCCTGGGTATCCAGAATGGCCACGCTATAAGCGCCCTTCCGGGCCCTCTCCAGGGCCTGGGCGCATATGGCCACCGGCGAGCCCCCCTTCTCACCATAGACGGGGATCTCCAGTTCTCGGCCCAGGACCTCAAGTTGTTCCACCGCCGCTGGCCTGCGGGTATCCGTGGCTACCAGGAGCGGCCTCTGTCCCTCATGGCGCAGTTGGAGGGCTAGTTTGGCCGCCGTGGTGGTCTTCCCCGAACCTTGGAGGCCAACCAACATGATGATATGGGGCGAAGGGCCTGAGAGGTCGAGCCTCCCCGGCTGCCCCAGCATAGTGGTCAGTTCCCCATGCACTATCTTCACCACCTGCTGAGCCGGGGTGAGGCTCTTCATCACCTCCACCCCTACCGCTCGCTCCCGCACCCGACCTACGAAATCCTTGACCACCTGATAGTTGACATCGGCCTCTAGAAGCGCTAGCCTCACCTCCCGCAGGGCCTCATCCACATCCTGCTCTCTCAGTTTCCCCTTGCGGGCTAACTTCTTGAAGACCGCTTGTAATCTCTCCGTCAGACTCTCGAACATACCGGCTCCATCTTCAACACTAAAAGCCGCCCCCTATGAGCGACAGAGATATTCTATTGTAGTTTAACCCGTTAGTCAAGCGAGGAGATCTTGATCAGGGGATCAGACTACGGACCTACAACCAACCTGCTACCTGGTCATCAGCCCCCACCCAGTGATCAAAGTGTGCCATAACCGTTCCTCTTTCTCTCTTCAGTGCACCAAGCCCTTGTAGCGTCGCCCTTCAGGGCGACGTTTCCACCTACAGGCCTTGGCCGTCCTGTGGCCATCAAAGAGGATCATCGAGTTAGGACTGGTGGGTGGTAAGAGAAACAAGGTATGATATAATGACTTGCAAAGAAGAGAGAGACTAACTGCAAAGTATGGACCTCCTAAGCCAAGTGCGGCAAATCATCGCCAAATATGAGATCTTCAACCCTGGCGACAGGGTGGTGGTGGGCGTCTCCGGCGGCCCAGACTCATTGTGCCTCTTGCATCTTCTCAACCGTTTGCAGGAGGAACTGGAGATCACCCTCCACGTGGCTCATTTACATCATGCCCTTCGGGGGGAAGAAGCCGACGAGGACGCCAGATTCGTGGAGAGGCTGGCTACCAGTTGGGGACTTCCCTCCACCGTGGAGAAGCGAGATGTCCCCGCCTATGCCGAGAGGGAGAAACTGGCTATCGAGCAGGCGGCCCGCCAAGTGCGATACACCTTCTTGGCGGAGGTGGCAAAGGGGGTGGGCGCTTCTTCTGTGGCCGTGGGCCATAACGCCGATGACCAGGTGGAGACGATCATCATGCACTGGCTGCGGGGAGCGGGGACAGCGGGCCTGCGAGGCATGCGCCCCCTTCAACAGTGGCCCCTTCCAGGCATCGACCT
>DMLA01000242.1 GCA_003453555.1 Chloroflexota bacterium
TGGGGCCGGGGAAGATCCGCAACAGCAACGAATACTCGAACACTGCCCTGGTGATGCGCTATGGAGGCATACCGGTGAGGTTGGGGATCGCCAAGGATAGGATAGAGGATATAAAGGCCAAGATCCGGGAGGGTCTGGAGGCCCAGGTTGATCTCTTCCTCACCTCGGCTGGGGTCTCAGTGGGTCAATACGACGTGGTGAAGGAAGTTTTGGCCTCTGAAGGGGAGATCGAATTCTGGCAGGTATCTATGAAGCCGGGGAAGCCTCTGGCCTTTGGCCATATTCAAGGGGTACCCCTCATCGGGTTACCTGGAAACCCGGTCTCCGCCATGGTCTCCTTTGAGCAGTTCGCCAGGCCGGCGATCCTGACCATGCTGGGAAAAGAGGCCTTGGAGAAGCCAGAGGTGGAGGTCATCGTCGATGAGGATGTGACAAACAGTGGTCGGCGGGGCTTCATGAGAGCCATAGTGACCAGGCAAGAAGATGGCTACCATGCTCGGGTGGTGACCGGCCCCCGAGGTTCGGGGGTCCTCACCTCCATGGTGCGGGCCAATGCTCTTCTCATCGTGCCCGAGGGCACGACCCTGGTGAAAGCCGGTGAGAGGCTGCGGGCCCAGATGCTTGACTGGCCAGAGGGTGTAGAATGATCCCCATCATCTCCGTCGTAGGGAAGTCCGAGGTCGGAAAGACGACGCTTCTCGAAAAGTTGATCGCTGAACTGAAAACGAGAGGCTATCGCGTCGGGACCATCAAACACGATACTCATGGCTTCGAGATAGATAAGCCGGGGAAGGACTCTTGGCGCCACGCCCAGGCAGGTAGCGATGCTGTTCTCATCTCCTCGCCGGAGAAACTGGCCCTCATCAAGCGGGTGGATAGGGAGAGGAGCCTCGATGAACTCTTGGCCTACCTGGGCGACGTAGATTTGGTTCTCACGGAGGGGTACAAGAGCGGCGATAAGCTCAAGATCGAGGTCTCCCGCCAGGCTAGGGGCCAAGAACTCCTCTGCCGCGAGGAGGAACTTCTAGCCCTGGTCACTGATCAACCCTTCGATTTGGATGTGCCCCAGTTCGAGCACGGTGATGTAGCAGGATTGGCCGACTTAATAGAGAAGGAGTATCTGATGAGTCCCAAGAAAGAGAGAGTTTCCCTGGTGGTGGACGGGCGAGATATACCCTTGCGCACCGAGTTCGCTGCTGAGGTGGTGAAGGCGGTGGTGAAGGCTCTGGTCACCACTCTTCACGGCACAGAGGGAGCCAAAAGAATCATTATCACTCTGGAGAACGAAGGTGAGGGAGGGGAGTAGGCCCCCCCACTCAACATTGAAGGGTCTCCGCGCTGAGGCCTTTCCCACCCCTTTCTGCGCCGGTTGTGGTCATGGCATCCTCATGGGAGCCATTCTTAGAGCCATTGACAAGATAGGATGGCACCTGGATGAGATGCTCTTCGTCTCCGGCATCGGGTGCGCGGGCTGGATCCCCAGCCCCCATTTCGCGGCTGACACGCTCCATACCACCCACGGGCGCCCCATCGCCTTCGCCACGGGGGCCAAACTCTTCCGGCCGGAACTGAAGGTGGTAGTCATCGGTGGCGACGGGGATATAGCCTCCATAGGGGGCAATCATCTGATCCACGCCGCCCGGCGGAATATCGATTTGACGGTGATCTGTGCCAACAACCGCATCTATGGTATGACTGGGGGACAGGTCACCCCCACCACGCCTCAAGGGGCTTTCACCGTTACCACCCCCCAAGGCAACCCTGAGCCTCCCTTCGACCTCTGCCGCCTGGTTTTGGGAGCGGGGCCCCCCTATGGGCCCCGCCACACCGTCTATCATGTGAAGGCGCTGATCAATATCCTAACCCGGGCTCTGGAGCATCAGGGGTTCGCCTTCATCGAAGTATTGAGCCCCTGCCCCACTCAATACGGCCGCCGCAACGAACAGCCTACCCCCTGGGCGATGATGCAATGGCTGAAGGAAAACACCATCATCGTCAAGAGGGCGCTTTCTGAGGATATTGGGGACAAGATCATAATCGGCGAGTTCAACGACGCCGAGAGCCAGGCGCTCCTATTCTGAGAAGCGGAAATAAATAGACCAGTCGTATGAAGCTGACTTCGAGATAGAGGCGCATTTCGTCAACCCATTAAAAGACCTTGACCCTGGTTGCCGATGAAAAGATAGAGCCTCTGTGGATAGAACCGCAACAATAGGCGTTGGGCTGGCTCAAAAAACCACAGGAAAGTAGGGCAGGTGTCGAACCCTGCCCTACTACTTTCCATAGCAGCAGAAGGGGAGTCGAACTCGACTCTCCTTCATTATGCCATCGAAAAGCGCTTGACTATTCTTCCAGGTACTTTCCTATGAGGAGTCCCAGGTCCTTCTTCGCCTTCTCCGGGATGCGGTCTTTGCTGGTGATGATAGCGCTCTGTAGGGCGGTGGGGCAGGGGCAGGTGCGAGCCTCGGGGATATTGGGGACGACTTTCTTGATGATCTTCTTGGCCCTCTTCACGTTCTTCACCAAGTTGTCTATCACCATCTCCACGCTCACCGGCTCCTCGCCTACATGCCAGACATCGTAGTCGGTCACGTTGGCCAGGACGGCGTAGCAAATCTCCGCCTCGCGGGCCAGTTTGGCCTCTGGCAGGACCGTCATGCCGATGATGTCCATCCCCCATTGGCGATAGATGCGCGATTCGGCTTTGGTGGAGAAAGCCGGTCCCTCCATGACCACAAAGGTCCCACCCTTGTGTACCTTGGCTCCAGTGTCCCGGGCCGCTTGGTATAAGAGCGCGCTAAGGTCGGGGCAGAAAGGCTCATCGAAGGAGATATGGGCCACTACCCCCCCGCCGAAGAAGGTGTTGATACGGCCCCTGGTGCGGTCGAAGATCTGGTCCGGGATAACCATATCCAAGGGGCGGATCTCCTCTTTCAGGCTCCCGCAGGCGCTAACGGCGATTATATGCTCCACGCCTAACGATTTCAGGGCGTACATGTTGGCCCGAGAGGGGAGTTCGGTGGGCATGATCCTATGCCCCCGCCCGTGGCGGGGCAGAAAGGCCACCCTTCGCCCCTCTAGGGTCCCGATGACGATGAGATCGCTGGGCTCCCCAAAGGGGGTCTTCACCTTTACCTCTTCTACGTCGGTGAGCCCCTCTATCTCGTAGAGCCCGCTGCCGCCGATGACCCCTATCCTGGCCTTAGCCATTTTTTCCTCCTATCTGTGATCGCGAGAGAAAGTATAGCCCAGGTCTAGGCCTTTGGCAAGCGTGAAAGGCGGATTTCGGAGCCTGCGATTTAGTACCAGATTTCATCTCCGGAAACCAGTTGATGGGGGGAAAGGAAGAGGAGGTACCAGCGAAAGTAGCCGAAAAAGGCCACCAGCGAGACACCTAGAAAGCACGGCTCGAGCCAGAAGAGGTTTTGGTATCGCCAAGAGCCCATGAGAGCACCTAGACCCTCCGCAGATAAGGGCAAGGTTATGGAGGCCAAGGTCAAGGCTGCTAGAGGGCTTCTGGAGCCCTCTAGGAGCCTCTTTAGGAGCCCTTTCGACCTTTTTCTGTATATATCCCGCATTCCAAGAGAAGCCAAAGGCCAGCGAAACCAGGGATGAGGGGTCCAGAGACATCCGTGTAGGGAAAGGCGAATAGGGGGAGGGTGAAGAGGATGGCTCCCACTGGTCCAGAGGCGGAAAGCAAGACGTTGCGCCACCTCTCGGGGAGGAGGGCCCTCTCGAACCCTTGGGTGAGGAGGGAAGCCAGCCGATACGATTCATAGAGGCGGGAAGACAAAAGCCCAGCCAATATAGAGCCCCAGGGCCAGGAGGGGGGTGGTAACGGCCAGGTAGCGGAGTATCTTGGTGACGGCGATCATCTGGAAGTCTAAAGAGAGGCCGAAGAGAGCGCTCCCGAGGCTCATTCCCAACATCTTTCTTTTGGGGCCCAGGCATAAGAGGCCACGAGGATAAGGAAGCCGAGGGCCAACTGGAGGCTACTTACCACCCCTGGTTTTCCCGCGGCGCAAGGCCCGCTCCATCTCCCGCTGGGCCTCTCTCTCGGCGATATCCCGTCTCTTGTCGTAGAGCTTCTTCCCTCTGGCCAAGGCTATCTCCACTTTGACGTATCTATCCTTCAAGTATAAGCGTAAGGGCACGATGGTGTAGCCTTTCGCTTGCACCTTCCCTGCCAGGCGGTTTATCTGATACCGGTGGAGGAGGAGTTTCCGGTCTCTTTTGGGGCCGTGGCTTTGGCGACCGGCTTCTTTATAAGGGGCTATGTGAACGCCCACGAGCCAAGCCTCACTACCCCTGATCATGACGTAACTATCCTTAAGGTTGACCCGGCCAGCCCGGATCGATTTTATCTCCGTGCCGGTGAGGGCTAGCCCCGCTTCGTAGGTTTCATCGATGAAATAATCGTGGCGGGCCTTTCTATTGACAACGATAACTTTCTCTGTCATCTCTCCAGGTAATCGATGGCCAGTTCCAATTGAGGATCCAGGCCGCTAGCCAGATCTTCGTCGGTGATGTGGACCTCGACATCGGGGATGAGCCCCTCTCCCTCTATGAGCCGGCCGTGGGGGGTGAACCAATGGGCTATGGTGATGCGTAAGCCTGAGCCATCGCTCAACTGGTGCTGAACTTGGACGGAGCCCTTGCCTACGGTCCTCTCACCGATGAGGATGCCTCTTCCGTAGTCCTGTATGGCTCCGGCAACTATCTCCGAGGCGCTGGCGCTCCCCCGATTCACCAGGACGACCAAGGGGATCTCCGTGGCCAGGCCGCCGCCTTGAGCCTCAAAATCTTCTTCTATATCTTTGCCCCTCTCGGACATGATGACGCCCTCGGCGATGAACTCACTCCCCACATCGATGGCCGCCGTAACCAGCCCACCGGGGTCATCACGCAGATCTAGGATCAACCCTCGAGGGTCTTTAGCCAAGAGATCTATGAGGGCCGCCCTCAACTGCCGAGGGGCCTGGGAGTTGAACTCGTTTAGTTTGATATACCCTATCTCGCCCTTCAAGAGGTGGTACTCCAGGGTGCGGAGTTCGATCCGCTGACGCACGATCTCCACTTCGAAGGGCTCAAGAACGCCTTGCCGTCGGATGGTGAGATGGACCGTTGTCCCCTTCGGACCCCGGATGAGGCTGATAGCCTCTACGAGGTTCATCCCCCGTGTCTCCACCCCATCCACTTCCAAGACCAGATCTCCAGCCTTGAGCCCGGCCAGATCTGCAGGCCTCCCCGCTAGGGGCTCGACGATGACTAGATAGCCATCCTCGTTCATCTCTACCAAGGCCCCGATACCCTCGAAGGTTCCAGTGAGATCCTCGCGAATGATGGCCATATGCTCTGGGGTGATGAAGGCGGTATTTTTATCCTCTAGTGTGGAGAGAGCACCCCGGATAGCCCCATAGGTGAGTTCCTTAGAGTCGATGGGCCTTTGGTAGAACTCGTTCTCCACAATCCGCCAAGCTTCCCAGAAGACCCTGAACTCTTCCTCTAGGGCTGGTGGGGGCGCCATGCTCTTCTCCGCTATCACCGGGGAGACGAGGATAAAACCTGCTGTCGAGCCGGCAAGGTAGGAGGTAGCGATGATGAAAACCATGAGCAGAGTGAATCCCGCGAGTTTGGCCGCTTTTGCCACTATACCCCTCTGTTAGTTGACATAATATTCACTGGTTGGAGACCTCCCGATGCAGGGTGGGGGAGGAGGCTTCTCAGGTATGCGAGAGCCCGATCCAGTTGGGGATCGCGCTGGTTCTCGATATCTTCTTGTGTCAGGGGAACTTCGAGATCTGGGATAAGGCCAGCCCCTTCGATCTCCTGACCCTGGGGGGTCAGCCAGTGGGCGGTGGTCACATGGATGCTGGAGTGATCGCTAAGTTCGCGAACCGTCTGGACGGAGCCCTTGCCGAAGGTCTTCTCGCCGATGACGACAGCGCGTTGATGATCGCTCAGGGCCCCAGCCACTATCTCGGCTGCGCTGGCCGTGCCACCGTTGACCAAGACGGCAATGGGGGTCTCGGTAGCCAGGCCGCCCTTTTTGGCCGGAAAAGGTTGATCGTTCCCTTCGGCGTCCCGCTGGTAGAGGATGACGCCGGTATCGATGAACTGACTGGCTACATCCACTGCCGCCTCGATGAGGCCGCCGGGGTTATTCCTGAGATCTAGGATCAGGCTGGTAGCGCCCTGGCTTTGCAGTTGAGTGAGAGCGTGTCGTAGCTCCTCATTCGTGCGCTCGCCGAAGAAGGATAAGTTAACGCAGCCGATTCCCTCCTCTTTCAACTCCCAGGTGACTGTGGGCGGCCTGATCTCTTCTCGGGTGAGTTGGAGGATCAAGGGCTCCAGTTCGCCTTCCCTTCGGATAGTCAGTTCTACCTTACTGCCTACCGGCCCTCGAATGAGGAGAACGGCCTCGTTTTGAGAGAGGCCAAAGATTTCGGTCCCGTCCACGGCGACGATTATGTCACCGGGACGGATGCCTGCTCTGGAAGCAGGAGAGTCCCGGAAGGGCGTCACCACGACTAGGTAGCCGTGCTTCATAGTGTATTCGGCGCCGATGCCCCCGTACCGACCCTGGAACTGGGCTTCCTCTATCTCCCGATCTGGGGGCTCGATGAAGAAAGTATTTGGGTCGCCAAGGGCGGCGAGCATCCCTCGAATGGAGCCGTAGGTCTGGGTCTGGGCATCGGGCAGTTCTCCATAGAAGTTCTCCTCCACCAGGTTCCACGCTTCCCAGTAGAGCGCGAACTCGGGCGGCTCCTCCGCTGTAGGGTGGAAAATCTCGCTCTCTTCTACCTTTCCTACATAGGCGGGAATCACCTGGGAAGCGAACCCCACCAGGTAGGAAGCAACAGCCACGATAGTTACCAGGAGAATCAAAGTCAAGCGCTGGAAGGTCTTATCTGTTATCTGAATTCTTGACATAATGGCTTATGCCCCGTCTCAAATTCTACCACTCTTTATAATGGGGAGCAAATTAGCTAAAATTCATAGTTGCTGAATTACTAATACCTTACCCAAGGGCACCTGGTAAAGATC
>DMLA01000011.1 GCA_003453555.1 Chloroflexota bacterium
CGATGAGGGTGGCTAGATGCTCCTGCCCGGTCAACTCCCCGGAGAGCATGTTGCCCACATATAGAGCGTCCGCTCTGTCGATCCCTGCATCGTCTAAGGCCGCGGTGATAGAAGTGACAGCCAACTCCCTCAGGGGGCGCTCCCAATGCTCCCTCACCTCGGTCTGTCCGATGCCGATGATGCTTACGCTTCTCATCTTTAATGGCTGTTCAAGTTATCTCGGTAGCGGCAGTAGGTGCCGTAATCTATCTCTCGCCTTCGGGTGATGTAGTCCCTGACCCGAAGGAGGCTATCGTCGTTTTTCACTATCCGCTCGGTAGCGGTGAAGGATAGGGCGTCGCTTCCCGCCCCCGACCCGAAGGAGACGAGCAAGATCCTATCCCCGGGCCGGGCCTTGTCGAGGGCCGCGGCAAAGCCCAAGGGAGAAGAGCCGGCATAGGCGTTCCCGATAACCTCCACGAGAAAACCGGGTTTCAGTTGTTCCTCCGTGAAACCTAGCCTCTTAGCCACTCGGCGAGGGAACTTGCTGTTGGGTTGATGGAAGATGACCATGGCGTAATCCTGAGGGGTATAGCCTAGTTCCTCCATTAGATGCTGGGCCGCATAGTAGGTATGTTTGAAGTAGGCGGGCTCGCCGGTGAACCGATGGCCATGCTGGGGGTAGTACTGGTGAGGCCGCCGGAAGAAATCGGGCGTGTCCGACACGTAAGAGTAGGAGCCTTCGAGGTAAGCCAGGCTCTCCTCTTTGGGCCCTATGATGAAGGCCGCTCCACCGGCGCTGGCGGTGTATTCCAGTTGATCGCCGGGCCTCCCTTGGGCGGTGTCTACGCCGATGGCCAGGGCGTACTTAGCCATCCCCGAGCCCACGAAACCCATGGCCGCTTGCATCGCTTCGGTGCCCGCCTTGCAGGCGAACTCCCAGTCGGCGGCGTTGGTATGGGGGGTAACGCCCAGCGCCTGGGCCACGATGGTGGCGGTGGGCTTTACGGCGTAGGGCTTCGACTCGCTCCCTATCCAGACGGCCCCGATCTCTTGGGGGTCGATGGCGGCCCGCTTTAAGGCGTTCCTGGCCGCCTCGATAGCCATGGTGACCGTGTCCTCGTCTAGGCCGGGGACCGATTTCTCCTCTAAGTGTATGCTATCTATGCCCTTCCAGACACGGAGGATCTCGTCTGCTTTGATCCTATAGCGGGGGATATAGGCTCCGTAACCTATGATCCCCACCTCTCTATTGGGCTTCATCTTGCATCACCATCCTTTATCATCGGCTACTCTCTAGTTTTCTGGCTATTTCCTGAGCCCTATCGGGCCTGATCTTCCTCTCTTCCACCATCTGGTCCACTACTCGGTCTAGGTATTCTTCTGGCACCCCCACGGAGAGGGCTACGTTACGAGCGTGAAGGGCCATATGGCCTCGCTGAATCCCCTCCGTGGCCAAGGCCCTGAGAGCGGCCAGGTTCTGGGCCAGGCCTACCGCGGCCATCACCCGGGCCAACTCGCGGGCTGAATTCACGCCCAATATCTTTAAGGCCACTTTCGCCGTGGGGTTGGCCCTTGTGGCCCCGCCCACGATGCCCACGGAGATGGGCAACTCGATGCTACCCCGAAGGTTGCCCCTCTCATCCTCATGCCAACTGGTGAGGGGGCTGTAACGGCCGTTTCGGGCTGCGTAGGCGTGGGCTCCGGCCTCGATGGCTCGCCAGTCGTTCCCGGTAGCCAAAGCCAGGCCATCGATGCCGTTCATGATCCCTTTGTTATGGGTGGCCGCGCGGTAGGGGTCCGCCTGGGCGAAGGCGTGGGCCTCAAGGATGCGCTCCACCACCTCTTTTCCCTCAAAACCGTCAAAGGTCAGGGCCTCCTGGGGAACGGTGGCCTGGGCTCTGGCTAGCCGTCTATCGGCCAGGTTAGAGATGATCCGCAGGTTGACTCGGCCGCCGGTTATCTCCTCCACTAAGGGGGCGATGGTCTCCAAGGTGGTATTGATAACGTTGGCGCCCATAGCATCGCGAACATCGTAAAGCAGATGGAGGACGAGCATGGGCCCCCTGGGGCTATCTATGACTCGCGGTTCTATATCTCGGGCCCCTCCCCCCAGACCCACGATGACAGGATCGACCTTGTTGGCCTCTTCTAAGAGTCTCCCCTTGGCATCGAGAACCCGTTCCAGGGCCTCATAGGGGTCGGTCAGGTCTAGCACCTGTATCTGGCCTATCATCAAGGGAGGGGTGGCCTCAGTGGTGAAGCCTCCTCCCTCCCTCACCAGTTTGGCCCCGTGGCTGGCTCCGGCCACCACGGAGGGCTCCTCGATGGCCATGGGGACCAGGTAATCTTTGCCGTCGATGAGGAAGTTGGTGGCTATGGCCAAGGGAAGGCTACAGATCCCCACCACGTTCTCGCTCATGCGGTCCGCCTGAGCGGGGGTGAGCCCCTTGGCCCCTCTTAGAATATCTATCTCCTCGTCGGTCAGGTTTGTCCGGGCCTGGACTGCCCTAACGCGCTCCTCCAGGCTCAGTTTATAGAACTCCGGGATGCGGGACAGGTAAAACCCTCCCTTTTTAGTCTCATAAAAACACCTGCGGGCAGCAGGCGCTAGATCAATAGTAACTATATCACACTTGGACTGTCAAAAACTATCAAGTTTGGGGGAGGAAGGTGGTACGAAAGGGCTAGGGGCTAACGTTTGGAGTTCTTTAGCCAAAGAGACTTTCGAGAGAATTTCTTAGTTCGTTGACCACTTTATCGAAAGGCGGAATGTCACGCATTACATTTCTTAAGGAAGCGTTCCATCCTCCCTTTGCGGTAGCCAAACGGGAGGCATCGAAGAAATCAGAAACACCACTAAATGGGACACCCTTGTAATCTCTCTTCCTATGGAAGATCTCCCTTGCCTGGTTCAGATCGATTTCATCAACATTGTTTTTTAGCAAGTACCACACGTCGTAGAAATGACGAGCCCAGGGTCGTGCCAAGAGGGTTCTCAGTTTTTCGGCAAGGATCTCTTCCAGGGGATAGGTGAGCACGTTGGCTTTCATATTATCTGAGTAAGGATGGAAGATAGGAAGCTCCTTTGGTTCAAGAACTAAGATCTCGTATCTGGTGATATCGAGGTTGGGCCAACGGATGTTCCTTCTGCGCTGCGGGCCAACGAATGAGATTTTGGCTTTATATGCCTCCTCACCTATCTGGTCGCGTATCCGTTTGAAACGGCCTAGCTCCAATTCCATGCCTGTTTGCCTGGAAATCCTGGCGCAACTTGTTTTAAGCTCCTCTCCGAGCATCTCTTCATCGAGGGCTTTGGACATAGTGAAGTCTAGGTCTTCAGAATAGCGGAAGTCGGCTTGAAGGTAGACCTTGCGAAGTGCGGTTCCTCCTTTGAAAATGAAGCATTCCTTGAAGATATTGCTCTGGGATAGGCCCCATAGCAACCAACCCAATACATAATCTATCTCGATGGTGTCTACACCGACACCCGCTTCAGCGGCCTTTCGCTTGACCTCATCTAGGCTAATCACTTAGTGCTCTCTCCATGCTAATAGATCTTCTGGACTCAAATTGACTAGCAGATTCCATCGGGTGTTATAGGAGCCGCTCTTTCCCATAGTGGGATCGAGCCGGCCATAGCCAGAAGACATCTTAGAATGCCAGAGGCTGATATGCTCTCCGATGGGCAACTCCAATAGTTCGGTCAAGTAGCCTAGTCGCTTGAAGATCGTTCTATTGCCCATGCGCTCGGCGTACTCGGTAAGTGTATCCCAATCCAAACTCTTTTCCTCATATCCGTACCATAGGCCCTTTATGGCTTCAGCAACGCCTCCGCAATATTGAGGAAGATCGAGACAATCGACGAGCGTCTTCTCTCTGGAGGCTATATTGACCTGCTTGTCCTCAATCCACTCCTGAACGAAGCCGAAAAACTTGTTCTTTGAAAGGCGGACGAACTGAAATGTTATGCCTGAGACTTCGACAGGGCGCTTTTGCTTCCTGGTAGCCACGAAAATAGTTCTGGCGACCTGCTCCGTAAACCCATAGTAACTAAGGGCTGTCCAATAACTAATATAGTAGGGGTCGATAAGACTAGCAGCAATTAGAAATTCGTGGTGGGTGTAGGTACCTGAGAGCCCGGATTCCAGGGGTAAGATCATGTACTTACCTCTCTCTAGACGCTTTGCCCACTTTCTGGCCACTAAGTGCCGTAGCAAGTCTTGTGCTACATATGGTTCCACTCCCAATATATCAACAGCATCTTGGGTTGTGAATATATAATCTCCCTTCTCACTTAACGATGCCAGCAAGGTGGCACTAAGGACTCCCAGGGTCTTTATGTTACTCATAATAGCGCTCACATTTTATATATTCAAACTGGCCTCTCAGGCCAGTATAGTACCACAAAATATACTATTTGGCAAATCGTTCTTGGTTGTTCACTGAAGGTCAAGAGAGATATTCGACTTCTCCTATCGGCATTCCTCTCTCCACCGCTAGCGCTACAACCTTCGCCGCTTGGCCGTTCTCCATCGCTATCATCGCCGTCGCTACCATCACCACTGCCTCCCAAGGTGGCAGTGGTGCTGCTGCTGTGGGTAGTGGCCGTGGCCACGGTCGTGGTTGTGG
>DMLA01000258.1 GCA_003453555.1 Chloroflexota bacterium
TATGGGGAACGGCCGATATAGAGGATTTTTGGTTCTACAAAGTTGAATTCGCTGCTGGGGATAGCCCTTCGGACTCGGACTGGGCTTACTTGGGAGAGGGAAGAGAACCGGTCTCCGATGATCTCCTTCTTGTGTGGGATGTCTCGGGTCTGCCAGCGGGGAGTTACACCCTGCGGTTGACTGTGGTAGATAGGACGGGGAACTACCCCCAGCCCTGCGATCTGCAGGTGATGATAGAATAGAAGGAGAGGACGTTGAAGAGAGCGATCGTTATCCTCGTTCTAATCTCGGTGGCGCTTTGTCTCTGCCTCATCTCTTGTCTCACGACTATTCCGGTAGCCTATAGGCTGGCTACTTGGCCCACGCCTACACTGGAGACGCCAGAACCCACGCCCACATTTCCACCCACTATAGAGATTACCCCCATCCCCCAAGTGGGGGTGGAGACTTGGGAGTTGTTAGAGAGGACAGAGGTTCCAGCGCGAGACCTCATCGCCCTGACGAAGCGGCTCAAGCATGTGGAGGAGCCGATCCCAGAGGTGGTTAGAGAGAGCGCCCTGGATTATGAGATTGGCGATGAGGAGATCTTCTGGGTTTCCAACGTGGATACCGATGAGCATTTCCAGATCACAGCCGTGCTCCTCTACGCCACGCCCCATCTCTATATGTGGGTGGAGAAAGAGGTCGATGTGGACCTGGAGCGGCTTAAGGAAGCGGCGGATATCTTCGAGGAGAAGACCTATCCCACGGATCGCGAGTTCTTCGGCAGTGAGTGGACGCCGGGGGTGGATAGCGACCCTCACTTGAATATTCTCCACGCTCGGGGGCTGGGAGACTCGGTGGCCGGCTACTACTCCAGTGCCGATGAGTACTCCCGAATAGTGCACGAATTCTCCAACGAAAGGGAGATGTTCTATATCAACGCTGATAATGTAACCATAGGCAGCGACTTCTATAACAGCGTCCTGGCCCATGAGTTTCAGCATATGATCCACTGGTACAACGACCGGAACGAAGATACCTGGCTTAACGAAGGGTTCTCCGAGTTGGCAGCCTATCTAAACGGTTATGGGACCGGCAGCTTCGAGATAGCCTATGCCATGCGGCCGGATACGCAACTGAACTCCTGGCCAGACGAGCCCGGCGAAGCGGGCCCCAACTATGGCGGGGCTTACCTCTTCACCTTCTATTTCCTGGAGCGCTTCGGCGAGGAGGCGACGCGGGCCTTGGTGGCCCACCCGGCTAACGGCATCGCCAGCGTGGACGCAGTTCTTTTGGAGTTTGGATATAGTTTCGATGAACTCTTCGCCGATTGGGTAGTGGCCAACTATCTGGACGACCCTTCTTTGGAAGATGGGCGGTACGGCTATCGGGAGTTGCATATGGGGGTGGGTGATGGTTACCCTCTGCGCGGTTATCCAGTGGAGCGGCAGGAGACCGTCCATCAGTATGCGGCCGATTATATCGCCTTTCAGCCCCAGCGTGATCTAAAGATCGATTTCCAAGGGGCCACCTGGGTGAAGGTGATGGATAACGAGCCTCATAGCGGTCGCTATCAGTGGTGGTCTAACCGGAGTGACGAGAGCGATATGACCCTCACCCGCGCCTTCGACCTCAGCGGGGTGGAAAGTGCTACTCTCGAGTTTTGGACTTGGTATGACATCGAGGAGAATTGGGACTACGCCTATGTGGAGGTCTCGACCGACGGCGGCCAGACCTGGGAGATCCTTCAGGCCCCTTCGACCACCGATTACAACCCCAACGGCAACAGTTTCGGTTGGGCCTATACGGGGATGAGCGGCGGAGGAGAAGAGCCCCGGTGGATTCGGGAGGAGGTCGATCTGAGCGACTATGTGGGAGGGGAGGCATTGATCCGCTTCGAATATATCACCGACGACGCCGTTAATCGCGCCGGCTTCGCCGTGGACGACATCAGAATACCTGAGTTGGGCTACGAGTACGATGCAGAAAGTGACGATGGCTGGGAGGCGGAGGGGTTCATCCGCATGGAGAACGTCCTCCCCCAGAGGTGGATCGTGCAGGTGATAGAGTTCGCCGGGCGGGAGACGAGGGTGCACGAGATAGAACTGGACGAGGAGGGGAAGGGGGAGTATCTCATAGATGCGGACGAGGTGGATCAGGTAGTCCTGGTCGTCTCCGCCCTGGCCCCAAGCACCACGGAGGTGGCGACGTATAGGTATGAGGTGAGGGAGGCGGAGTGAGAGGGGGAGGGAAACGTTAGATTACACAGGAGGGGCTGTTTGTCCCCTCCTTCTGTTTGCAGCCAATAGTTGAACAGATGCTTGTTTTGTGGTAATATTAACATAATCAGTTGGAGGTCGGGTAGGATGGCAACAAATGAGACGAAAGTCCAAGGCGAATCACTAGAAGAACTGCTTCAAGAGCTGATTTTCTGGGTCAGGTTCTCGGTGCGAGATGAGGCAAGACAATGGTTTGAAGAAACGCTTAAGAAAGACGAGCAGAAATGGGTCTACGAGGCATTTGACGGGAGAGCCAGTTGGGGAGATATCCAGAAGACTACGGGAGTTGCGAGGTCCACTATTCGGGATTGGGGCAGACAGTGGGAGGAGTTGGGCATTGTGCGGGGCCGGGGAGAAGAACAGGAACGTCGGATATGTAGGATAGTGCCGCTACGAAGTGTTGGGATAGAGGTGCCACCACTACCGAAGCAAAAGGAGGAGTGAGCGATGGGTGAAGAGTTTACGGCTGACGAAAAGAAGACGCTTTTGGCTTCTCTGCAGGACATGTTAGGAGCACTTGAAAGACAGGAAGCGGCCATCCAGGAGTTGAAGTTCTGGATTCGTCTGGATAGGACCGAGCAAGCGAAGGAATTCTTTAAGGAAGTCCTTAAGGGCGACAGAGAGAAGTGGGTTTACGAAGCGTTTGACGGCAAGGCTACCCAAGAAATGATCCAGGAGAAAACCACAGTAAGTCAGGGGCAGATCTCTAAATGGGGTAAACAATGGGAGGCACGTGGTATTGTCGTTGATGTTGGTGGCGGCACCAGGCGCAAGGTTATCCCTCTGTCTGCCCTCGGTATTAAGGTGCCGCCGTTGCCGAAAAAGGGTTAGATTGTAGGGAGTTTGGACGGAGGGTGTTCTTAGGAGAGAACGGTGGGCAAGATCAATAGACCACTGAGAGACGCTATCAAGGAAGCGGCTGGGGTCTCGACGGATCGCTCCGTCCAACTATGGATTAAAGAGTTTCGGCGAAAGCATTTGGTATCGCCTGAGCAAGCGGAACGAATGATCGGATACCAAAAAGGCATTGATATCCAGCGATTTCTGACCGAGGAGCAGCTAGTGGAAACAAGGCAATTGCTAACCCGAGAGGGGCTCCCCGTTGTTCAGGTCGTTCGGCAATCTCCTACTCCTGAGAGGAAGGTGCTGAAGGTGCGTTCGAAAGAGTTAGAAGATCCATTACTGCCGCCCAGCGTGGTAGAGGATGCCCGTCGAATGGCGGAGGTATACCCTTACTTATATATGTTCGAGAATTCGGTTCGCAACTTTGTGCGGACGGTCATGGAGAAGAAGCACGGTAAGGATTGGTGGGAGGAACATGTGGGCAAAGCTGTGAGGGATGAGGTTGAAAAACGAATCAAGGACGAGGAGCAAAACGCATGGCATGGGAAGAGAGGAACCCATTCCATTCATTACACCAGCATTGGCGATTTGACAAAGATTGTTAAGACAAACGCTGCGACGTTTGCTCCCTTTTTCAGCGGTCTTGCGAGCGGGCTAGGTTGGCTGGAGACTCGGATAAATGAAATCGAGCTGTCGCGCAATGCTGTCGCACACCATCGGCCTTTGGAGAAAAGGGATATAGATGATATAAAGCGGTACTACGAACAGTGGAGAGATCAATTGCGAGCGTGGAAAGAAAAGATATCTGCCTAAAACAGCCTGGCTATTCTAAAAGGGTGTGCCTACTAAGTCATATTCCAGCGCCCCCGTGATGCGGACGGGGACGAATTGGTTTAGGGGGAGTTCCCCCTCTACCAGTACCATCCCGTCCACCTCCGGGGCATCGCGATATGACCGCCCTATACTTATCCCCTCCCCCACCCCCTCGACTAAAACTTCCATCTCTCGACTGATGAAAGTCCGGTTCTTCTCCTTGGATATCTTTTGCTGTAACTCCATGGCTCGCAACCGCCGTTCCTCTTTCACCTCTTGGGGGAGTTGGCCGGGGAGTTCCGCGGCCTCCGTTCCCTCCTCTTGGGAATAGGTAAAGACCCCCACGCGGTCGAAATTCGTCTTCTCTAAGAAGGCGAGGAGAGCCCCAAACTCCTCCTCCGTCTCCCCGGGGTAGCCAACGATGAAAGTGGTGCGAAGGGCGATCTCCGGCATGACTTGGCGGAGGTCGGCTATCAACCTGCGCACCTTCGCCATATCGTGGGGTCGTTTCATCCGCCTGAGGACGTCAGGGTGGGCGTGTTGGAGGGGGAGGTCTATATAGTGGCAGACCTGGGGGTGGGCGGCCATCACCTCCATGAGGCGGGGCGAGATATGGCCGGGGTAGGTGTACATGATGCGCAGCCACGGGAGTTGCGGGACGGAGGCTAGGATGGCTTCGACGAGGGGCGGGAGGCCCTCCTTTTCCCCTCGGTCGCTTCCGTAGGCGGTGGTGTCCTGGGCGATGAGGATCACCTCTTTCACCCCCTGACTTACGAGTTGGCGAGCCTCTTTGAGGATGGCATCTTCGGGCTTGCTCATATAGGAGCCTTTGATCTGGGGGATGGAGCAGAAGGCACAGGGGGCGGAACAGCCGTCGGCGATTTTTATGTAGGCGGTGGCGGAATCGGCGCGGCGGGCCACGGGGTGGGAGGCCACATAACGGGTAGTCGAGGGGGGCAACTGAAGAGCGGAGGTGCGCTCTCTTCTAGTAGATAGAGCCTCTGTGAGTCTGACTATCTCCGGCCACCGCTGGGTGCCGATTAGGGCGTCGATGCCCGGCACCTCTTGAAGGAGGCCCGCGCCGTACCGCTGGGAGAGGCAACCGGCGGCGATGAGGTATTGGGAGGGACGCTTCTCTTGGGCGAATACCTGGAGAGCAGTTAGCGATTCTGCCTTCGCTAGGTCGATGAAGCCACAGGTGTTGACGATGAGGAGGTCAGCCTGGGAGGCCTGGTCCGTAGCCTCATAGCCGGCCTGGCGGAGGAGTTCGCTCATCCCCTCCGAATCGACGGCGTTCTTGGCACAGCCTAGGGTCAAGAGATAGAAGCGCATCTGGTTACCCTGTAGATGGCCAGACAAGGATAGATCACTCCGTAGGGGTAGGTGAGGGGGAGAGCGTAGCGGTGATGGTGGGAGTAG
>DMLA01000069.1:0-2799 GCA_003453555.1 Chloroflexota bacterium
ACGGACCCCTACCAGCCCTTGGAGAGAGAGTATCGGTTGTCGCGAGCCTGTCTCGAAATATCGCAAGAATATCCCCAGTTCCCGGTCAGCATACTGACCAAGTCAACCTTAGTGCTGCGAGACCTGGATGTCTTATCCCAGATTGAGCATCTAGAAGTAGCCTTCACCATCACCGGTCTCGATGAGGGTGCGCGACGGGTATTCGAGCCTCAAGCCTCGCCGACACGGGCTCGGCTCGAGGCTCTGGCACGGCTCTCAGAAGCGGGCTTAAAGACGTGGGCCTTCTTTGGCCCCGCCCTCCCTTACATCTCCGATGGAGAGAAGGAGATCGAGGCCCTCTTCAGGGAGTTGAAGGAGGCAGGGGTGAAGCGGGTTCTCGTGGATAGCCTCAACCTGAAGGGGGCCATGTGGGGGAGGGTGAAGCGGGCCATCTCGATCCACTACCCTGACCTGTTGGAGGTCTATCGTCTCTTGGCCGCTGACAGAAAGGCCTACTCCTCTCTCTTGGGAGAGCGGGCGCGGCGGGCAGCCGCCAAGTATGGTCTGGAGTGCGAGAGTTGCTTCTGAGGACTTTCGAAGGAACCCATTATGAGATCGGCTATCGGTTGGGACGTGGCTTGGTTACCCTCAATATACCGGAGAGCGACAGCCAGGGATCTGAGTTCGCCGTCCAGTGTGAGGCCATAGCCAGAGAGGTCTATCCCCCCATCTTGGAGAAGGTGGAGGGGCTCATCGAGGGGAGTAGGCTTTCGGCCCAGGATTTCAAGACCTATTTCTATACTCGAGGCGGGCCGCCCCAGATCGGCTGCACCAACCTAGCCATCATGCCCCCTTATACGAAAGAAGGCTTTCTCCTTCTAGGTGGCAACTACGATTGGTTCTACTCGGCCAGAGAATGGCGGGAGGTGAGGGTGATCCGACCCCAAGGAGCCTACTCCCACATCTCGGTGACCCACCACTGGGCCGGGAGTCCTGATGCCCTCAACGAGAGAGGGGCTGCGGTGCTTCTCTCGGTCTTGCCGGAGAGGGAAGTCGAAAAACCAGGGTTGCAGTGGCACCTGGTTATCGATATCCTGATGGAGACCTGCGGCCGTTTGGAGGAGGCGCGCGAGTTCATCACCTCGGTTCCCCATCTGCGGGCTTTTAACTACCTCATCGCTGATGAGCATCAGGCTATCGTGGCCGAGGCCACTCCCGATGGAGTCTTGATCAGGGAGCCAGAGGACGGGCTCTTGGTGGCTACCAATCACTTGCCAGGAAGGGAGTTTCCCGAGGAAGCACTAACAGAGATAGAAAGGCTTCGCCAGAGACGTTCCCTCACCCGTTACAAAAGAGTCCACCAAATGATGGGAGAGAGGCCAAGGGGGGGCGATTTGGAGGCTGTCAAGGCGATCCTGCGGGACCATGAGGCTCCTGTATGCCGGGGGGACCATCCCCCGGTGGAAGAGAGGGGAGGGTTCGACAGTGTCTTCGGCACCATCTGGTCCCTCATCTGCCAGCCGGGAAGAAGGGAGATCCTTCTCGCTGCGGGGCACCCCTGTAATAGCGAGTATGAGAGGTGTTCTCTATGAGACTTTCAGGGAAGAGGGTTTTGGTCACCTCCGGGCCCACGAGAGCCCCTCTTGATGCGGTGAGGTATATCACCAACAAGTCTACCGGCCGGCTGGGGGCCCTGATAGCGGAGGAGGCTCTCAGGGAAGGAGCGGAGGTAACCTATATCTATGGCAAGGGGAGCGTACTCCCTCAAGTCGCGGAATCCGCCTCCTTGCGCCTGGTGGAGGTGGAGACGGTTCCAGAGTTGATGGAGAGGGTAAGGCAAGAGTTAGAAGGGACCAACTATCAGGCCATCATCCATTCTATGGCTGTCTTGGATTATGTGCCGGAGTTCCACAGAGAGGAGAAGGTGCCTTCGGGGCGGGAGGAGTGGCAGATAAGGTTGGTTAAGACCCCCAAGGTGATAAAGATGATCCGAGATTTAAATCCCCAGGCTTTTCTCGTGGGGTTCAAGCTGGAGGTGGGGAGCGGGGAGGAAGAACTGATCGATATCGCCCATCGGTGGCTCTTGGCCAACAAGACTGACCTGGTAGTGGCCAACGACCTTTTGCAGATCGAGCGGGGGAACCATGTGGGCTACTTGGTGAACCCAGAGGGCAAGGTTGTCGCTCGGGCGGAAGGTAAGGAAGAGATAGCGAGAAGGTTGGTAGAGATCATCGGTATAAGAGATTAAGGAGGTCCCAAGATGGCCAATGACCTGGAAGGCAAGACTATTCTTTTGGGGGTCACAGGCGGTATCGCCGCCTATAAGGCGCCGGCCATCCTGAGGAAACTGAAGAGTCTGGGAGCCGATGTTATTGTGGCTATGACCAAGGCGGGGACGGAGTTCGTCACGCCCTTGACCTTTAGGGCCCTCTCTGGCAACCCGGTCTTGGTGGATATGTTCGAGCCGGCCACGGGATGGCAGATCGAGCATGTGATCCTGGCTCAAAAGGTAGATCTGGTCTTGATCGCCCCGGCCACGGCCAATATCATCGGCAAGATAGCCTCGGGAATCGCTGACGATATGGTCTCCCTTACGGTGATGGCCACCAAAGCACCGGTGGTGATCGCTCCAGCCATGAACGTCAATATGTACGAGAACCCCATCCTACAGGAGAATATCAAGAAACTGGAAGGGCTGGGCTACACCTTTGTAGAGCCAGGAGTGGGCGTCCTAGCCACAGGGGTCGAGGGGAGAGGGCGACTGGCGGAGTTGGAGGAGATAGTGGAAAAGGTGTGCCAACTCTTGTCGGAAGGGCGTCG
>DMLA01000069.1:3153-3331 GCA_003453555.1 Chloroflexota bacterium
TATACGCAAAGGGGAGATATGACCAGTCGGAATTGCACCGAGATCACCTTCCCGGTACGGTATGCGGAGACAGATGCTATGGGCATCGTCTACCACTCGAACTATGTAGTCTGGTTCGAGGTGGGGCGAGGAGACTACATGAGACAGAAGGGATGGGAGTACGCCGACTTGGAGGCTC
>DMLA01000069.1:3650-3844 GCA_003453555.1 Chloroflexota bacterium
GGGATACTATCTCCCCGTCTCTGAACTGGAGACTCGCTTCCTGGCTCCAGCCCGATACGGCGACTTGGTGACGGTCAAAACTTGGCTCGAGGAACTCCGGAGTCGGAAGATAACCTTCGCCTATGAGGTGGTCAAAGATAGTACAGGGGAGGTTCTAGCCGCGGGCCGTACTAAGCATATCTGTACCGATAAGA
>DMLA01000073.1 GCA_003453555.1 Chloroflexota bacterium
TCTTCTGCTTCTTTGAAGTCCATCCTTGCCCTTCTTGACACCTTACGGGCAAACCCTCTAAAGGTTAGCCGTCCCCTTCATAGAGTAGGTGGCGCTAACCTTTGGGATGTCTGCGCCCTCTGGGCCGCCAAACATCTTATCACGAAAGCCCAGGGATAGCAAGGTCGTCTCTTCTGTGCTAGAATATTTGAGGAGGGGTTATGCGTTTTGATATCTTGACCCTTTTCCCGGCGATGTTTGAGGGCCCCTTCCGGGAAAGCATCGTGGGGAAGGCGATCGAGGCCGGGCTGGTTACGGTAGCCGTTCACAATTTGCGTGACTATACCACTGATAAGCACCGCACCGCCGATGATGCCCCCTATGGTGGTGGCGGGGGGATGGTGATGAAACCAGAGCCTATCTTTCGGGCTGTGGAGACGGTGTTGGGTGAGGAGCGGCCATCTACCCGCGTGATCCTCCTTAGCCCTCAAGGGCGTCTATTTACCCAAGAGTTGGCTTGGGAGTTGGCTGTCCAAAAGCGGATCCTGCTCATCTGCGGACGATATGAGGGGGTCGACGAGCGGGTTGGTCAGCATTTAGTGGATGATGAGATCTCCGTCGGCGACTATGTACTCACCGGAGGGGAGATCCCAGCCATGGTCATCGTCGATGCGGTGACCCGTCTCCTTCCGGGGGTCTTGGGCGATCCGGGAGCGGCGATGAAGGATTCTCACGCCAGGGGGCTTCTGGAGCATCCTCAATATACCCGCCCCGCGGTCTTTCGTGGCTACCCCGTGCCCGATCTCCTCCTCTCCGGCGACCATGCCAAGATCGCCCGCTGGAGGCGGAGGGAGGCGCTCCGGCGCACTTTTGAGCGAAGGCCGGATCTCCTGAAAAAAGCCGATTTGACAGAGGAGGATAAGGAGTACCTGAGGGGGCTGGAGGGATAGAAACCATGTTGAAAATCGCCCTTATGTCCAGGTGGAATGCAGCCTGTGGGACTTCTTTATATGGGGAACTCATCGGAAGAGAACTTATGAAGCGAGGTTACGACCTCTTCATACTCGCCCCATCTAACGATGATAAACTCACCCTTGAGTCAGATGAGGAAGAGGTCAAGAGGTGCTATAGCATATATAGATTCGGATGGACGGAGGTTGAGAAGGAACTCGATCCCGGGCCTTTTTTGAACCTCGATTACAACCTATTCATAGCCCAAGGGTTTCGTTTCATAACTTCTATGGACCAGTTTCGCGAGATATACCCAAAGATAAAGGAAAAAGCCAAGACGATCTACGTAGTTCACGAAAGAACCCTGAGTTCATCCCCATTCGCTGAGTTCGATTGGGACATGCTCGTTTGCTTTGATGAGAGATACAAGAAAGTGGTGAGCGAAGCAATTGGAGAGGAGAAATGTAGGATAATACCTTATCCCTATTATCCTGTGGTAAAGGGGGAGATGAAAGAGGCGAGGGGAAAGTTGAATCTACCTCAAGACAAGAGAATAATACTCAGTTTCGGGTGGAGGATTGAGGATTATATACCTTTGCTCCCTATCATCGAAGAAGTGAATGAGGAATTCCCGCTAACATATCTGGTCGTAGCGGACCCAAGAGTTGCTCCGAAACTCGATGAGATGGCGGAAAAGAGTTTCGTCGAATTGAGGCACGAAGTCCCTTCCACAGAGAGGCTATACACTTACTTACATGCATCTGATTGTCTCCTCCTGCACAGGAAGGATGTAGGTAAGAGGGAAGTTGTGCTTTCGAGCGTAGTCCACATGTGCTTAGGCTCCCTGACTCCCATAGTAACCACCGCAACCAGATACGTTGAGATGCTAGAAAATGAAGTGATCAAATATTCTATCCTTTATGAGTTGAAGGATAAGTTGATCCGGATATTTGAAAATAGCGATTTTGTCAAGAGAACGATAGAAGAAGCGGAAAGGCATGTGAAAGAGAACTCTGCCGAGAGAATAGTTGATGAATATGTGAGACTGTTCGATTCCCTGTTAGCGAAGTGAATTACCTTGCAGCAAGGTTGCATCAGTCGAATGAAAAATTCCTCAAGTCAAGGGAGGAGAATAGCGATGAAAGTGAAGCGTTATGAAGGAAATCCCCTTCTAGAACCCAGGGGGGACGGTTGGGAATCGATCGGCGTTTTCAACTGCGCTGCCACATACAAGGATGGCAAAATCCACGTCCTGTACCGAGCAGTGGGGGACTATGTCCACTACGCCTCTCGCCTGGGCTATGCCATCTTCGACGAGAACCTAAACCTGCTGGAGCGGCCCGAGGAGCCGGTCTTCAGCCCCGACATCAAGGTGTGGGAGATGTCCACCGAGGACCCCAGGCTCACTGAGATCGACAATGAACTGTACCTGACCTACGTGGTCACCCCTACGCCAAGCCCGCCGGGTGCCGTGCGAAGGCGATTGGGCATCCCTGTGCCGGAGAGGGCTGGGCCCCGCACAGCCCTAGCCAGGGTGGAGGCTTTCCGTCAATTCACCAGACTGGGCTTCATCACCCCCTACGACACCGACGAACGAGATGTGGTGCTCTTCCCGGAGAGAATCCAAGGCAAATATGCGGCCATCCACAGACCGAGCAACTGGATGGGGCCCGACTATCCGGTGGAACAGCCTAGTATCTGGTTTGCCTTCCTCGATGGGCTTCCTGGGAGGATGCACGACCACAAGGTTGTGATGGGACCGGAGCAGCCCTGGGAGGGCAAGAAGATCGGCGCCGGGCCGCCACCCATCAAGACTGAGGAGGGATGGCTGCTCATCTACCACGGGGTTGATCCCGCCCACGTTTACCGGGCGGGAGCAGCACTCCTGGACTCGGAGGAACCCTGGCGTGTCATCGCCCGCACACCCGAACCGATTCTCGAGCCGGAGGTGGAATACGAGCAGGAGGGGGACGTCCCCAACGTCGTCTTCCCCGAGGGAGCGGTGGTAATAGGTGAGGAGATCCTCATCTTCTACGGCGCGGCCGACAAGGTCTGCTGCGAGGCCAGTGTGGGCCTGGACGAGCTTATCGAATACTTGCAACCAGGGAGTTGAAGGGCAGTCAAGCTGAAACGTTATGCGCAGTTGCACTTCCGCACGACTCACCATCTGGAGCTAGACTGGGAGAAGGAATGCGAGGCTGTGGCCCTGTTGATCGCTATCTTGCCCACTACGAGGTCTTCGCGGTAAGAATCGCCCCTCCCTAGTGAGGACGGAAGCGGTTCATCTGGCGCTGACGAGGCCCACCACGCAAATGCCCCGGCAAAGGCGGCGCATTGTGAAGGATTTCCTGCTTCCGGGAGAAAGGGCATTGCTTGCTAGACGGCCCCCTGGCGATCAGCGGCCCGCAGGTGCTTTATCGCTCGGGAGGCGTAGACGACGGCTGTAAGGAGGGCATGGGCCGCCATAGCCATCAAGGCGTAGAGGGGCAGGCCAAAGATGGCTCCAGCCAGCATATAGAGAGTGTATATGTTCCTTCTCCCATCGAACCTTCTGAAGAGACGATCGAATTTGGCATAATCAGCCAGGGAAACCCCCATCACTTGCTTGAACTGCATAGAGCAGTGCCTGTTGAAGGAGTCGAGGAGAAGGATGAGGAGGCCCAAAATTAGCGGTAGGAGGCTTCCGCTTCCAGAGAAGATATACCAAGCGAAGGCTATGTACCAGGATTGTTCGAAGAGGAGGTCGAAGGAGTGCTCGATGTGACCCAGTTTGGTGGTCACTCCCCGCGCCCTAGCCAACTTTCCATCGACTCCATCCAATATGTTCACTACTAGAGTGAGAAGGGAGGCCCCAAGGAGGTATCCTTGGAGGAAAAGGAAGGTGGCAAGGTAGGCGACTATATTGGTGAAGATAGTTACCTGATTGGGCGTGATGGGCCACTCCGACAGGTAGTAGGTGATTCTGTTCTCGATGGGCCGGTGGAGGTACCAGGCCAAGAGGTCAAGAGTGCCCTTTTGTGTCCTTTCAATCAGCAACTTTTTAGCCTTCTTGAGATCCTTCTCGTTCTCCATTCTGATCCAGGAGATGGGCAGATCTCTTCTCATCTCCGCTATGTAAGTGGGTATCTTGGAGATATCTAGGTAGCCGATCCCCAGGCTCTCCAATCGATCTCCGTCTTGCAGCGAATCATCTAATAAGATGCGGAAGAGTTGAGGGGTGCAAAGGGCAGCCCCCATATAGACCCCGTCCCACTTCTCTAGGTTCTCGCCTATGGCCTTAACGCCGTCTCCGATGAGTATCTTGGGCAGGCCACGTGCTTTTTCGGGGTGGCATCCCCTATCTATGGCTAAAGTCGCCTCCCTTCGGGCGAGGAGGGCTTCGATTATCCGAGCATCGAAAAGGCGATCCCCCTCCAAGAGCAAGAACTCTCCCTCCACGATGGGGGGTGCCCACCCATCCCTACTTTCTACATACCCTATTTTAATTCCTAGATCGCCCTTCTTGTCGAGGTATTGTCTTATGGGCTTACCTCGGGGCCCTAGCATTATGGTCACCTTGCTGATGTCCAGGGCTTTGAGGAGTTGGAGATTCCTCTCCAATAGAGAGAGGCCACACAGTTTGGTCAGCATCTTGGGCTTCTCCAGGCGTCTCTCTGAGGTGGCTAGGATTACCGCCTCTCTCACCCTCTTTCCCTTCTCCCGTAGGCGCTGACGTAGAAGCCTCTCCGCCGTCTGCCGGTCCTCGTCGGTGTCGATGTCCAACCAGAAGCCTCCTTTGAGGTCGTAGATACGGAGTTCTCGCTCCTTGATCCATTCCTCCTTCAC
>DMLA01000199.1 GCA_003453555.1 Chloroflexota bacterium
GCTGGCCGTGGCACCAGCACGCTGACCAAGTAGCGATACCGGGTAAAGCCAGGGTGAAAATAGGGGGCGAAGGGTGGTCACCCATCGCCCCCTATCGTTGGCCGGCGTCAGACCATGCTACTGCACTGCTGACCAGTTTGGTTATGGCTTGCCCTCGTAGACTAGGTCGTTGTAGTCAACCCACCACTCTGCCGTGAAGGTTGGCGGGTTGCCTGCTGTGACGTCCGGATATGCCTTCCAGATGGCTACGCCCGCCTCTGGCCACATCCAGTCCACCGGAACGGTCAGCATCCTCGGGTCGCCCTGATTAATGTTGCCGTTCCAATTGACTACGTGCAGATACGGGTCGAAGAACAGCCCCTCGCCGTGCATCTTCTCTGGGTTGTACGGGTCGTAGACGCTGAAGTCAAAGGGACAGAGTTCCGAGAACTCGATGCTCAGCGTAGCCGTCACCTGCGGTGGAACGTAGGGCTGGTGCTGCGGCGCGGCAGGGTCTGTGTTGTTAATGTTGGGATAGTGGGAGACGATGCCTGGCGGCTCAATGGTGTTGGTCAGTGTGCCAGGCAAAGCGTTGTACGTCCAGGGGATGACCACGAAGTCGTTGTCCGTTGATGCGTAGAAAGCCCCTGTCTCTGAGGTCCCGTTGATGGTGAGAGTATAGGTCCCATTGCACCCGAAGGTGCCCGCCGGTATGGCCAGATGGAACACATGGTTATACCCGGCACCACGAGCCTCGGGGGTTATGGTGAAGTCGATCCTGAGCAGGTCAGAGTGTTCCGCTTCGGTGCCCCAGAAGGTGGCCAGTGTCTCTATGTCAGCCACCCAGTCGTTGTAGTCGTAGTCGCTGCTTGAGGCAATTTGCAGATCCTCGAAGGCAACGGTTATCGTGCCGCCCTCGGGCCACTCGACCAGGATCTCCACGCCCTGGATCTCATAGGGGAAGTACATCGCCCAGTTCTTGCCAGGGAAGTCGATGCCAGCACCCCAGGCGGTCTCCTCTTCGAGCTTGCATACCTCCTCAGTGCCGCAGGGTAGTACCACGCTGAAGTACACGGCCCAGTTACCCGTGCCGTCGTCAATTGGTTGACCTGCGCCCCAGCCAGTCTCGGTCTGATAGATCGGGGTACCATCCTCTTCGTAGCCTGTGAGCTTTTGCAGCGCAGCATGGGCAGCGATGTAGAGGGTGCCGTCGCACTCCACTCCGAGGCCTGACAACAGAATGGAGTAAGTGTCGCTTGTAACGCCACCAAGGTCTTCATTCTTGTACGGGAACTGTCCCGGTGCGCTGTCCGTCGGTGCGTCGGTGCCCACATAGAGATGGGTCTCGAGCAACTCCCAGCCATCGGTGGTTTCATAGGTGACGACCAGGTTCTCGCCCACAATGGCGACGGTGACCGTCCCGGCGTTGATGTGCTGGCCCGCCCACAGCGTCACGCTGCCGAGCTCGCCCTGAACCCAAGTTGTTGGGATTTCCTCACATTCGCCCGGCTTCTCCAGCTCCGCATGTGCGGCGATGTAGATGGTGTCCTCAGCCGAAGCAGGGATATCAACTAGGGGTATGGTGTAGAGGTCCACAGTCACCCCGCCAAGGTCTTCATGCTTGTAGGGGAACTGGCCAGGGATAGGGTTGCCGTTCGCCTGAGGGATGTCGTCGGGGTTGGTGGCCACGGCCAGGTGAGTCTCGAGCAACTCCCAGCCGTCGGTGGTTTCATACTTCACGTAGAGGTTGTCGCCGTCGTTCCACACGGAGACGGTCCCCGCGTTGATGTTCTGGCCGGCCCAGAGCGTAACTACAAAGGGCTCATCCGCGGTGTGAGCGAATGTGCCCACCGGAAGCGCCGCCAAGAGCAGAGCCGCAATTAGCAGTATAGGTATCCACTTTTTCATCTCTTGTCAATCTCCTTTTTCAGACTAGATTTCTGTACCAACCTCGTTTCTTCTCCCTGCCACCCGATAGAATCACCTCCCTTCCGAAGATTGATACCGCTCCGCTTCGCTGGGAAGTACTCCCCCCAGCGAGAGGACAAAAGTACTATTGAACCCGGGCCACTTTGAGCCTATAATGAAATAGGAGCGATGGGTCTTGAGCGGCTCGCGTTCCCGGCCCCCGGTGGTTGCTGCCATGGGGGGCCATCTTCTACATTGTTACCAAAAACAAAGCGCACACCTACAACTTTCCGCTCGGAAAGCCTGTGTGCGCCTCATCCCTTGCCTCCCTCTCCCCATCACTGTATCGCACCAAAGGGAGACACCGGGGCAACGTCCTTTGTTGTAACTATTATACCATGTAGTGGTCGATTCGTCAATATCTGGCACCAGTTAACTCCTTGTTCGGTCAGGAAGATCTGGCTTTCGATGAGCACAGGGGGAAGAGACCCCTCGAAGGATCAGTTGCCCCGATATCTCCAAAGGCTCTCCCCCTGTGCTCCGATATCGCTCAAGGGAGAGATAATGGCCTCTTGGTAATGGCTGAGGAGAAACTTCTCTCATCATAGCCTTGCACCCCTCAGAGGAGGCTTGCCCTCGCAAACAAAAAACCGGCGCTTTGGCCGGTTTCACTATTGGCTCCCCGAGGCCCTCGTCCCGCATGGTTTGCGGGGCCAAGTGACCACCTAAAGACCTCGGATCATCGCCTCCATAGTATTAGTCGCAATAAGAGAGTGAAATCCTTCGCTCGAGTTGATACCTTAGACAGCCGCGCTGTAGCGGCCGAAAACTATGGCTCCTTGACTATGGTCGCCACCAGCAAGAGGGCGCTGGAAGTGATGAGAAGGAGCGTGGCCACGACGCCTGAAACCACTGGCAAGTTCGGAACAAAGGCTTCTACGCTGCCCACTACCAGGATCACGAGGGCGATGATCCACGTCATCCCGCTCGGAGCGTTCGGCTGGAACTCAATTCCTCTTTTTCTACGAGTTGGCCCCTGTTTCTGTCGCGGTTCGGGGCCCCATGAAATAGACATCACTTTCCCTCTTCGCCCACTATGCGGCATTCATGGTGAGAGCAACAACTTACCCGCTTTCACCGCTGGCTCCCCGAGGCCCTCGTCCCGCATGGTTTGCGGGGCCAAGTG
>DMLA01000126.1 GCA_003453555.1 Chloroflexota bacterium
TTTCACGGCCACTATTATACCACAAGAGGAGCAAGCCACAAGGTTGCGCGGCTGGTGTTGAAGGCCCCCAGAGAGGTGAAGGAAGGGCTTTTGTCTCTTCCCCGCAAACTATGATATAATCTCTCTCACTATGAGCAGTCGGCGCCCACTCCTTATCTCTCTGACCCTGGCCCTACCGTCATGGGCGGGGTTAGCCTATATCATCGTTTATGCCGACCCCCGGGTGGCTATCAACCGCTTTCTTTTTCTGGCCTTTCTTTTCTTCTCGCTCGCTTTCAGCCTCACTCCCCTCTTCCATCTCTTGGAGTACCGCTTGACCAACTCAAGAGCCGGGGGCGACATCCTTCGCTCCTCTCGCAGGGGCGGGCTTTTGGCCCTCTTCTTCGTACTTTCTGCTTGGATGAAGATGAACCAAGCGCTAAACTGGATCAACGCCTTCCTTCTGGTGGCCGCTTTGTTGCTGGCCGAGATATTCATGGTGGTCCGAAGCGCATGAACATGGGCACGACCTATCGAGCCATCTTTTTCGATGCTTTTGGCACCTTAATCCTTTGGGAGGAGTCGAAGCCCCACCTCTACTTATCTCAGCGGCTGGCCAGGGTGGGGCTCAACGTCCCTCCGAAAAAGGTGGCTCGTATCCTCAAGAGATGGGAGGGATATCTGGCGGAGAAGGTCGAAAGGGAGCCCGGCTTTGCCACCCTGGCGAAGGAGAGAAACCGCCCCTTCTGGGACTACTTCTATACCTATCTCTTGAGGGAAGCGGGCCTGGAGGGGGATCTCTCGCGCTATATAACCAGCATCTATGAAGGTTTCCTCGATGACGAAAACCTCTACCCCGATCCCGAGGCTTTAGAGTTGCTCCCTCGGCTCCGCTCGCAGGGTTTGATTTTGGGGGTGATCTCCAACGCCCCAAAACGGCTAAACGGCCTTTGTCAGAGGATGGGGCTGGCTCTAGACCTCATCGTCACCTCAGGGGAGGTGGGGGTAGAGAAGCCAGACCGGGCTATCTTTCACGCTGCCCTCAACAAGGCGGGAGTGAAACCAAAGGAAGCGGTATACGTGGGAGACGACTACAACAATGACGTCCAAGGGGCGGAGAGAGCAGGGTTGAAGGCTGTCCTTCTCGACCGCCAAAATAAGCATCACGATATAGGCTGCCCAAGGGTGAGCCATCTTTTAGAGATCGAGGCTTTGCTTTAAAGGGGGAAGCATGATCGAAGGAGTAAAAATCAGAAAGTTAAGGCCCATCCCTGACGAGCGGGGGTATTTGATGGAGATGCTCCGCTCCGATTGGGAAGAGTTCGAGAAGTTTGGGCAGGTCTATGTCACCGCTGCCTATCCGGGCGTAGTTAAGGCCTGGCACTATCATCGGCTCCAGACCGACCATTTCATCTGCCTCCAGGGGATGGCCAAGGTGGTCCTCTACGACGGTCGAGAGGACTCCCCCACCTACCGGCAGATCGAAGAGTTCTTCATAGGTCACCTCAACCCCCTGCTCATCAAAATCCCCCCCCTGGTGATGCACGGCTTCAAGGGGCTAGGGCCGGGGATGACCCTGATAGTGAACGTGCCTACCGAACTATACAACTACCAGGAGCCCGACGAGTACCGTCTCCCCCCCGACACCGACCAGATCCCCTACGATTGGGCGAGGAAAGATAGATAGGAAGGGGGCGCTGCCGTGGCGGAGAAGGTGAAGATTCTGAGTCCTCTTCAGTTGGAAGAGAAGCATTGGGAGAGGGTGCGCCAACTCTCTCCCCGCCTCTCCCTCTCCCTGGTGGAGGGAGAGGCTCAGTTCTTAGAAGAACTCCCTAGCGCTGAGGTGGTGGTCATCTGGCCCCGCCCCTTCGATTTAAGCCTCGCGCCTGGCCTGAAGTGGATTCAACTCATAAGCGCGGGGCTGGACCGCTTCGTGGGGCATCCCATCATGGAGAGCGATATCATCATCACCACCGCCAGCGGCATCCATGCCACCCCCATCGCCGAATATGTCCTAGCCTCGATGTTAACCTTCTCTCGCCGCTTTCGGGATATGTGGCGGCTGCAAGAGAGAAAAGAATGGCCTGAGGAGCGGTGGGAGATCCTTAGAGGGGAAGAGTTGCGGGGGAAGACAGTGGGCATCCTGGGGTATGGGAGCATAGGTCGAGAGGTGGGGCGTTTATGCAAAACCTTTGGGATGAGAGTACTGGCTACAGATAGCGCCCCGGACATTGAGGACAAGGGATATCGGCCCCCTGGCACTGGGGATCCGAAGGGGATGCTACTGGACAGCCTCTTCCCGCCTTCACAACTCAGGGAGATGCTGAAAGAATGCGATTTCTTTATCATCGCCCTGCCCCTCACCCCGGAGACCGAAGGGATGGTGGGGCGGGAGGAACTGAAGGCTATGAAGGGGAGCGCTTATCTGGTGAACATCTCCCGGGGCCGGGTAGTCGATGAAGAGGCTCTCATCGAAGCCCTCAAAGAGGGGTGGATAGGGGGAGCAGGGCTCGATGTCTTCGCCCAAGAGCCCCTACCGCAGGAGAGCGAACTTTGGGGGTTGGACAATGTAATCCTCTCCCCCCATATCTCGGCTAATACCCCCCACTATCAGGAACGGTTCACGGAACTATTCTGCGAGAACCTGCGTCGCTACCTGGCCGGGGAGGAACTCCTGAACGTGGTGGACAAGAAACGGGGGTACTAAACGTCGCATGCATTCGCATCCGAAGGAGATGAACTGCGACGTTACATTCAAGATTGTAGCGTCCGAGTTTATCTCGGACGAGAGACCCATATGAATGGCAAGGATATAAAAAGGAGATGGAAAACATACGGAAAAAGTAGATCCCTCCGTTTGCAAGGGTTCGATTACTCCTCGCCTCGTCTCTACTTCCTTACCATCTGCGCAAGAGAAGGTGAAAGCCCCTTCGCCAATTCTGACCTATGCGAAGGTGTTGAAAGGCTCATAAGAGAGTGCAAGGAACGATATAATTTTAGAGTCTAGGCCTGGTGTCTCATGCCTGATCATTTGCACCTGCTCGTGCAACCCCCGGGTGATGGAACAACCGTCTCGCGCTTCGTACAAGAGCTCAAAAGCATGACCACTAGACTTTATTGGAAACTCGGGGGCGCTGGAAAACTCTGGCAACGGGGTTTCTACGATCATATCCTCAGGGAGGACGAAGACCTAACAACCGTTGGAGAATACATTCTCCATAACCCGATCCGAAAAGGATTGATCGAATCTGCAGAGAAATACCCTTACTCAGGGGTCATGGATGATATCCCTTCCTGAAACGTCGCAGATGAACTGCGACGCTACATTTAACGCTGTAGCGTCCGAGCCTGTCCTGAGCGTTTAGCGAAGGGTTTATCTCGGACGAAAAAACCAAGAGGGCGAAGATCAGACTATGAATGCCAACCGTGCGCTCAAGATACTCTATCTCGCCGCCGAGGTTGTCCCCTTCGCCAAGACAGGGGGGCTAGCCGACGTGGCTGGATCGTTGCCCAAAGCGGTACAGGCTTTAGGCCACGACATCCGAGTGGCCATGCCCCGCTATGGCCCCATCGACAAGGGGAAGTTCAAACTGAAGGAGGTTCTGCCTCCCTTTCCCGTACCCTTAGATGAGAGGACGGAACCGGCCAGCATCCTGGAAGCCTCCCTGGGGGAGGTTCCGGTCTATTTTGTAGAGAACGAGAACTACTACGACCGGGAAGGTATCTATATGTACCCCGACGACGCCGAGCGGTTCATCTTCCTCTGCCGGGCCGCCTTGGAGATGCTCAAAAAGATGGGGTGGCAGCCCGACATCATCCACTCCAACGATTGGCATACGGCCATCATCCCCAACTGGCTGAAGACTATCTATAGCCAGGACCCCTTCTTCGAGAGGACGGCTACCGTCTATACCATCCATAACCTCGCTTATAAAGGGATATTCGGCCATCGGGTGCTGGAGGTAGCGGGCATAGACGAGTACGCCTTCCCCTACCACCCAGAGATGGTAGATATGAACCAGGTGATGGATTTCATGGCCCGGGGCATCTTCTACGCCGATGTGATCAATACGGTCAGCGAGTCGTACTCCCGGGAGATCCTCACCCCGGAGTTGGGAGAGGGGCTAGACCCCATCCTTCGCGACCGGAGAGATCGACTCTTCGGCATCCTTAACGGCATCGACTACGAGGTTTACAACCCGGCGACCGATAAGTATATCGCTTCTAAGTTCGACATCCACCGCTTAGAGAGGAAGTTGGAGAACAAGTTGGCCTTGCAACGAGAGGCTAGGCTCTCACCCGAGCCGGCGCGACCTTTAGTGGGCATCATCTCCCGCCTCACCGACCAGAAGGGGTTCGATATCTTGAGCCAGGTGATCGACCCCCTCATCGATAATCTGGGCCTCCATTTCGTGTTGTTAGGCACCGGCGAGGAGCGGTACCATGAGACATTCCGAGCCTTAGAGGAGAGGCGTCCCCAAGAGACAGAGATCTTCTTGACCTTCAACGCTCCCTTGGCCCAGCGGATCTACGCGGGGAGCGATATCTTCCTCATGCCCTCTCGATTCGAGCCTTGCGGCCTAGGGCAGATGATCGCCATGAGATACGGGAGCGTTCCCGTCGTGCGGAGCACAGGGGGTCTGGCCGATACGGTTCAAGACTTCGATCCTCGAACGGGGCAGGGTAACGGCTTCTCCTTCGAGCCTTACAACTCCATGGCCCTCTACACCGCCTTGACCCGAGCGGTGGAAAACTACAAGCATCAAAGCACCTGGCGAACCCTGATGCTGCGGGGAATGACCGCTGATTTCTCCTGGCAAGCCTCGGCGAGAAAATATGTCGATCTCTACTACCGGGCCCTGGCTATCAAGGCTGGAGAGCGCAAGCCGAAGGAGTACGAGCCCCTGAGCCGTGGTTCAGGCGAAGAGGGTTGAAGATGTCAACCAAAGGTATAACCCATCTCCCTGATATAGTAGCCACCCTCCCTTCCTCGGAGCGAGACCTCTTCCACCGCCTCTTCCAGGTGAGCACCACCGTGGGGCGCCTAAAGCCACCACCATCTATGCACCCCTGGATCGAGGAACATTTCGGATCCTTAGAGGCGGTGCTCACCCAGCGGATCATAAAGGTTACCAACCTCGTCACCTGGGAGGGGGCTCTCTTCAACGAAATCCGCTCTCAGCGGCCCATGGAGGCGACGATAAAGGCCGATTTAAGAGAGGCGATTATGGAGTCGGAGGGCGATCCCTTCTGCCACCCTATGGAGGGGACGCCTGAGGACTCCTTCGGCCGAGTGAAAGGGTCGCACTCCATCACCGCTTCCAATATCGCCAAGTACGATGGTTTCCACGGCCTGGTGATCTTCGACGAACACGACCCTCTCCGCTTCAGGCCGGAGGAAGTGACCGACTATATCGATACCGCGCTGGTTTGGGCCCAGAAGGCGAATAGTGAGGAGCCAGAGGCCAAATATCTCTTCTTCATGTGGAACTGCTTATGGAAGGCCGGAGCCTCTATCATCCATGGCCATCTCCAGATGACGCTCTCTCGGGAGATGCATTACGCCAAAATAGAGCGCCTGAGGCGTGCCGCCCTCGATTACCGAGCCACTTACGGCGGTAACTATTTCCACGATCTATATCGTGTCCATGCCTCCCTAGGGTTGGCTTTCACCAGAAAGGGAACGAGACTTCTCGCTTACCTCACCCCAGTGAAGGAGAAAGAGATACTCCTCCTCTCCCCGGAGTTGGATAACGACCTAAAAGAGGCCATATTTGAGGTGCTCCGCTGTTACGTGGAAAGCCTGGGAGTCTCCGCCTTCAACCTGGCCTTCATCATGCCGCCCCTGGCACCTGCCAAGGAGGATTGGGGCGGCTTCCCGGTTATGGTGCGCCTCCTCGATCGGGGGGACCCCATGAATAGGACCGCAGACATAGGGGCTATGGAACTCTACGCTTCGAGC
>DMLA01000230.1:0-345 GCA_003453555.1 Chloroflexota bacterium
TTTTGCCAATCGAGATAGAACCACATAAAGAGGAGCGCCGCCAGAGGGCCGAGGAAAAGGTAGGCCAAAGGAAGGATACGACCAAAAGAGCCTAAAAGCCAAAAAGCTGCGGGTAAGGTGAGCAAGAAGGCCGGGAGGAGCAAACGAAGGGCCAAGAGATAGGGGTGCCGCCGATGAAAGGAGAGAACAACCTCATCCTGATGCAGCCACGAGAACCGACTCTGGATCAAGATACCACCTCTATAGGAGATCTCGCACTTTTTGGGCCACTACCTCGTTCATCCCCTCCACGGCAGCAAGTTCTTGAAGGCTAGCCTGGCGGATCGCTTCCAGGGAGCCGAACTG
>DMLA01000230.1:729-3752 GCA_003453555.1 Chloroflexota bacterium
CTCCTGCGCCTCCGTAACTTCTGATGGTAGCCTAGGGCGAAGCGGTGGGCCTCGTCCCGCAGCCGCTGCATCAACCGGAGGGCTGGGGAATCGCCGGGAAGCCGAAGGGGACGATCGGTCCCTGGACGGTAGATCTCCTCTCGCTCCTTGGCCAGGGCCACGGTGGGAACCTCCAAGCCATGTTCAGCCAAGACCTCTAGAGCGGCGTTCAGTTGACCCTTCCCGCCATCGATGACCACCAGATGGGGCAGAGTCGCCCACGCACTTTCCTCATTGAGGGCTCGGCTAAACCGTCGCTGCAGCACCTCTCGCATCATGGCGTAGTCGTTGGCCCCCTGGACGCTCTTTATGCGGAAATGGCGGTAGGCCCCTCTCTGGGGCACACCCTTCTGGAAGACCACCATGCTCCCTGTAGCGGCCACCCCTTGGATATTGGAGATGTCATAAGCCTCGATGCGCAAGGGAAGGGCCTCCAGTCCAAGGTGCTCCTGCAGATCGATGAGGGCGGCCATCGCTTTCTCTTCCTCGATCGCCTCCTGAGCCTCCAGATGGGCCAAGGTTTGGGCTGCATTCTCCTCCGCCAACTTCACCACTCCCCGCTTCTTCCCCCGGCGGGGAACGGAGAGAGCCACTTTCGCCCCCCTCCTCTCCTCCAGCCACGCTCTGATCACAGAGGCTTCATCTATCTCGCTCCCCAGGAGGATCTCCGAGGGGACGTAGGCCACCGCATCGTAAAACTGCTTCAGGAAAGAGGTCAGAACCTCTTTTGTCTCCTCACCCTTCGTCCCCTCCAAAAGAAACGATTCTCGACCTATCAGTTTGCCCCCCCGCACGAAGAAGACCTGCGCGCAGGCCTCGCCATCCCGCCTAGCCAGGGCTATCACATCTTGATCCACCTTGGTGCGAAAGACGATCCTCTGCTTCTCCATAGCCCGCTCTATGCCTTGGATCTGGTCGCGCAGGGATGCCGCCCGCTCGAACTCCAGATCTCTTGCCGTCTCCTCCATCTGCCGGCGGAGGGAGTCAAGGATCGCCTCCTGCCTCCCCTCCAAGAAGAGGCAGACCCCCTCGATGAGGGCCCGATACTCTTCCTGGGAGATAGCCCCGATGCAAGGGGCCGGGCAGCGCTTGATATAATAGTAGAGGCAGGCCCGCTGGTCGCTGCCGGTGAGTTTGCGCCGGCAGGTCACGTAGGGGAAGATGCGGCGCAGGGTATCTAGGGTCTGGTGCATAGCCGCCGAGGAGGCGAAGGGACCATAATACTTGGCTCCGTCTCGCTGGGCGCGGCGAACGATCTGGATGCGCGGGAACTCCTCCTGCCAACTGATCCTGATATAGGGGTACCGCTTGTCATCCCGGAAACGGACATTATAGCGGGGGCGGTACCTCTTGATCAAGGAACACTCCAAAACGAGGGCTTCCATCTCCGATTCGGTAACGATAAACTCGAAGTCGGCTATCGTCCCAGCCAGATGGGCCAACTTAGGGCTTCGGGTGGGCGAAGCGGAGAAGTAGGAGCGCACCCTATTTCTTAGATTAGCCGCCTTCCCCACATAAACCACCCTTCCCTTCTCGTCCTTGAAGAGATAAACGCCCGGGCCAGTGGGTATGCTCTTTACTTTCTCCTCTAGATCAGAAGCCATGCGCCATCCCCGCAATCTCTATATATTTTACCACAAAAGAGGGCCTGAGGTTACCCCCAGGCCCTCGCCCTTCCTCCCTTTTACGCTCCTATGCGGTTGCTACCGAGGCGCGGTGGAGTTGCCCAAAAAGATGGGCCATCACCAGATTACCCCAGAAGGAAGTGAAGAGCACACCCACTCCGCAGGCGATAACGCCGAAACCGGCGATGACACCGGCTACCCAGGCTAGAATCAGGGCTATAATGTAGTTCCCCAGGTTCCCGGTGATGAGGCCGAAGATCTCCCCGAAGCGGAAGGCGGATCCCAACTCCCCGGTCACCGCATAGTTGACCAGGATAGCCGGCAAGAGGACGCCAATGACCAAGCCGTAGGGTAAAGTCAAGCACCCCTGAACGATTGACATTAGAGAGAGAAGATTCTCCCGATTTCCCCCCGCACCACCGACCGCCAATGTAGCCGCCCAGAAGCAGCCCATAATCAGCAACACGGGGATAGCGTAGATGAAGCCGATGATGAGCCACACCAGCCCTTTGACGAACTTCTCGCCGAACCCCGACCATTCCGGGAGCGGCTTCTCCACCCCTTGGGCCACACTGCGGAGCGTCTCCACTATGTAGCCTAGAACCGCGAAGTTCACAATGGGGATGATCCCCAAGATACCCCCGATGAGTATCTTCGCGATCCAACTCTCGTCATCGAAGACGAAGCCAAACGCTTTCCCGATATCCATAACTCCACCTCCCGATCTATGAAGTCTTGAGAGCCTTATATAAGATGCCCCCCAGAGCCCCCAGGCAGGCGGCGACCACTATCCATAGAACACAAGATAGGCTACCACCCACTACGGTGCCCATGATGCCTGTCCCCTGACGGGCTAAGAGCCTGAGGTCTACACCCATCTCCCAAAGTTGACGCCGCACCCCTGGTGGGATCTGGGCCAAAGCCCTAGCCATCAAGCCTGTCCCCTGCAGGAAAACAGTGGCCACCAGATTGACGAGTAGATTGGCTAGGCCGCCGATAAAGGCGGTTATGGCCCCCGCTATCGCTCCAGCCCCCGCGCCCTCCGTGGAAGTGGCGATATCAGCACCGCCGAAGTTAACCGCCAGAGCCCCTACCCCCACCATGAGGATCAGGCTGCCTAGGCAACAGATAGCCCAACCGAGACAGGGGATCAGGTTGACTAGAATCAGAACCACCGCGATGACTCCACCTACGAGTCCCGCTTTCAAACCCGCTTGTACCATGATGCACGCCTCCCGGTGAAGATTTTTGAGGGCTAGGGAGTACTCCAAGGGCCTCATCCCTAGATAAGTTAATGCATTATATCAAGGGTCGCTCCCTTTTACAACCTTAAAACGGTAGCCCCAGGAGCCTCGTTAT
>DMLA01000020.1:0-499 GCA_003453555.1 Chloroflexota bacterium
CATTGGGCCGCTTCCGGGGACAGATCCTGGGCTGGGGCATCTCTTTGCTCCTGCTCGGTTTGATGCTGATGTGGTTCTATCCCTCGATTGCGGAGCAGCAGGAGTCCTTCGAGCAGTTGCTGGAGATCTACCCACCTGAGCTCTCCGCCTTTTTCGGGGACTTGAGCGCCATGGTAACGCCGGAAGGGTTTCTATCCATAGAATACTTCTCCTACATGCCGCTTGTCCTCGGCATCTTCGCCGTGCTGATGGGCAGTGGCTTGCTGGCGAGCGACGAGGAAAACGGAACGCTGGATCTCGTGCTCGCCCACCCGGTGAGCCGTACCGCGCTCTTCTTCGGCCGCCTGCTGGCCTTTGTCGTGGCCACGCTGGCTATCCTAGCCATCTCTTGGCTGGGCCTAGTTTTGGGGACGGTGGCGATTTCGATCGACCTGGGCTGGAGCCAGATGGCGTTGCCCTTCCTGTCACTGCTCGCAATGTTGCTTCTCTTCGGCGCCCT
>DMLA01000020.1:713-3037 GCA_003453555.1 Chloroflexota bacterium
CCTAGCCATCTCTTGGCTGGGCTTAGTGATGGGTACAGTGTGGATTTCACCAGCCCCGGGCTGGGGCCAGATGGGGTTGCCCTTCCTGTCCGTTCTCGCGATGTTGCTTCTCTTTGGCGCACTTGCGCTGCTATTGAGCATGTTGTTGCCCTCGCGCCGTCTGGCGGCGATGACGGCAGGCCTGGTGCTGGTGGCCGGCTTCTTCATCACCGGCCTGGCTCACATCATCGAGGACCTGGAGACGGTCGCCAAATTCTCACCCCTCAACTACTATCAGAGTGGTGAGGCCATGAACGGCCTGAACCAAGAGTGGTTCTGGGGCTTGGTGGCCTTTGCTGTGCTCTTTGCCCTCTTAGCCTGGTGGCGCTTCTTGCGGCGGGACATCCGCGTGGGCGGGGAGGGCGGCTGGCGATTACCTTCTCTGTCGCTGCCTTTCCGCCGCAGAACTGAAGCCGGACGTGAGGCATAGATAACGGCACTGCTTGGCAGCGCGGGCATGGCGTCGGTTCAGCGATAGCGTGACTCTGTTGACGGCCCAGCCGGGTGAGGTGCACCTCAACTGCCCGCTGGGCCGCGTGTGTCTCTGTAACTTGTAGAGCGGTTCGTATCTAGTCTTGGCCCTTTTAGGGGATCGAGCATTGGACATTATCCAGGAGTAGGATCGGGAGTTGTTTGCGCGTCGACTGGAGAGTCACATAGAGTGCTGATGGGTTTCGAGGGAAAGACAATGAACGCCAATACATCTGTAGAACAACCAAATGGGAAATCCGACCTGACACGCAGGATTCGGAAACGACTGCTACAAGTCGCTATCCAATTCCTGATTCTGGCCGCGATCTTGTTCATCTCGTCGGGCCGCCTGGATTGGGTATGGGCCTGGGCCTATCTCGGCCTGGGGGTGGGCATTTTGGCCATCAACGTTCTTGTCGTGTCCCCAGAGTTGATAGCCGAGCGCGGCGAGATCAAAGAGGATATCAAAGGCTGGGACAGAGTGCTCACCACTCTCATCATCCTCCCCACGTTGGGTACTCCAATCGTGGCCGGGTTGGATCTGCGCTTCGGATGGTCGCCACGGTTGGCTTTGGCGATTCAGGTCATCGCCTTGGTTTTCTGGGCACTGGCGCAACTCCTATTTAGCTGGGCGATGGCCTCGAACGTGTTCTTCTCAGGCGCCGTTCGCATCCAGATGGATCGGGGCCATACCGTCGCCACCGGTGGCCCCTACCGCTATGTGCGCCATCCGGGATACGTCGCGTATATTGCCTTCTCGCTTGCAACGCCGCTGGCGCTCGGCTCGCTGTGGGCCCTCATCCCGGCGGGGCTTGTGATGTGCCTTATGGTCGTCCGCACGGCGCTGGAGGATAGGACTCTGTTGGAGGAACTCGACGGCTACAAGGACTATGCCCAGCGCGTACGCTACCGCCTGCTACCGGGCATCTGGTAGTTGCCAGTGTGCGAAATGGTTGAACATCACCGAGAACGGAGGTGAGAAATGGAGAATCAAAGTACTATCTTCGACTTTCAGGCTGAAGTGGGCCTCACAAAGCAGATAGGGGGTCGCAAGGCCACAGACGAGCTAATTGAGTTATGCCACATAGGCCAAGACAATTACGTCTTGGACGTTGGCTGCGGCGTCGGCGTAACGCCTTGCTACTTGGCAAAAAGGCATGGCTGTCGGGTAGTCGGCGTGGACATCCGCAACCGGATGATCGATAGGTCAAATGAGCGGGCGAAAAGGGAAGAAGTAGAGCATCGCCTTGAGTTTCGGGTGGCAGACGCCCAGAACCTGCCCTTCGAGGATGACCTTTTCGACGCTGTCATTTGCGAGTCCGTGCTCGCAACGGTGCCAGACAAGCCGAAGGCGATGCACGAATGCGTGCGTGTGATCAAGCCCGGAGGATACGTGGGGCTGAACGAGTCCACCTGGATCAAAACACCACCGCCCGTAGAAGTGGTTGAATGGGTAGGTCAAGATTTGAGCGGGAATGCCCAGCTCTTGTCTGCTGATGGCTGGGTGGGATTGCTGGAAAACGCTGGACTGAGGGATATCGTGGTGAGAACCTACGAAATCAGCGCTCAAAACGAGGCCGTTAATACCATCAAGCGGTACGGTCTGAGGGATATGCTAAGAGTTTGGGCTAGATCGCTGTCCATCTACATCCGAAATCCAGCTTCCAGGGTCATCATAAAAGGGGCTGGGGCTGCCCCCAAGAGCCTTTTCGAGTACTTTGGATACGGAATATACGTGGGTAGGAAATAGATAAGGTGCCGACCGAGCATCTCCTCCAACATACCGTGTAAAGGAGCACAGACAACCCCTACAA